>NZ_MJEH01000063.1 GCF_001742425.1 Bacillus solimangrovi | reverse complement strand
GGCGAGGTAAGATAGGTCAGTATATTTTTCTGCGGTTACATCAATTGTAGGATCCGCACTGTAAACACCATCAACTTTATTTTTAGCCATTAAAATAACATCTGCTTCAATTTCAGCAGCACGTAAAGCAGCTGTAGTGTCAGTAGAGAAATAAGGATTACCTGTACCCGCAGCAAATATGACAACTCGCTGTTTCTCAAGATGACGATTAGCTTTTCTTCTTATGTAAGGCTCAGCCACTTGACGCATTTCAATAGATGTTTGGACACGTGTTTGTATACCAAGGTTCTCTAAGCTATCTTGGAGTGCTAATGAGTTCATTACCGTTGCTAACATACCCATATAGTCTGCATTTGCACGGTCCATTCCCATTTCACTACCTATCTTACCTCGCCAAATGTTGCCTCCACCAACTACTACCGCGACTTCAACATCTAACTCTGCAATCTCCTTTACTTGCTCAGCAATAGATTTAATGACGCTAGGTTCAATACCGAAGCCCTTTTCGCCAGCTAATGCCTCACCACTTAACTTAAGAACGACACGCTTATATTTTGCCTTACTCATGACTTACCTCCAACGAGCTGGATTTTAAAATAGGGAACACACAGCGTGTTCCCATTTTAAGTCTTTTATCTAACAGTATTCGTGCTATCCCATTCACCCACACATATTAATGGTACAGGAAAGCTTACTGCTTTTTAAATAAAATAATTATCTATTATTTTTTAACTTGACTCATTACTTCTTCTGCAAAGTTCTCTTCGCGTTTCTCCATTCCTTCTCCTACCTCATAACGAATGAAGTTTTTAACTGTAGCACCTTTGCTAGCAACGAACTTACCAACTTTTTGGTCAGGATCTTTAACGAATGATTGATCAACTAAGCAAATATCTTCAAAGAATTTACCCATACGACCTTCAACCATTTTCTCAACAATGTTTTCTGGTTTACCTTCGTTAAGTGCTTGTTGTTTCAAAACTTCTTTCTCACGTGCTGCTTCTTCAGCAGAAACTTGATCACGAGATACATAACGAGGGTTAACCGCTGCAACGTGCATCGCAACGTCTTTAGCAACTTGCTCGTCAGTTGTATTTTCAAGAAGCGTTAATACACCAATACGTCCACCCATATGAAGGTAAGCACCGAATGCATCATTATCAGTCTTCTCAACTAAAGTAAAACGACGAAGAGAAAGCTTCTCACCAATTTTAGCAATTGCAGCTTTAATGTAATCTTCTACAGTTTCTCCATCACCATTAAGTTTTTGACCCATTGCTTCTTCAACGCTAGCAGGTTTCTCTTGTAAGATATGAGCTGAAAGTGTTGAGATAATTTCTTTGAAAGAATCGTTCTTTGCAACGAAATCAGTTTCAGAGTTAACTTCTAAAATAACTGCTTGATTTCCTTGAACTTCTACATGAGAAAGACCTTCTGCTGCAATACGATCAGCCTTCTTAGCTGCTTTTGCCATACCTTTTTCACGTAAAAAGTCAATTGCCTTTTCCATGTCACCATTAGTTTCTGTAAGTGCCTTTTTACAATCCATCATTCCGGCACCAGTTTTTTCACGAAGTTCTTTTACCATTTGAGCAGTAACTGCCATGATTATAGCCTCCTTAAAATTGTATATGTAAAGTTGATTTTTTCCTTTTTTTAAGAGGAAGTGGAAAGCATTGAATCAAGTTTTTGATTACACACTTTCTTACTTCTTAAAAAAAGGTGATAAAAGGCTCTACCCTCTTACCACCTTTTGACTTCATTCATTATTCAGCTGGTACTTCTTCACCTTGTTTAGCTTCAAGTACAGCATCTGCCATTTTTGCAGTTAGAAGACGTACAGCACGAATTGCATCATCGTTACCTGGGATAACGTAATCTACTTCATCAGGATCGCAGTTTGTATCAACAATTGCGACTACTGGAATGTTCAATTTATGAGCTTCTGCAATCGCAATACGCTCTTTGCGAGGATCGATTACAAATAATACGTCAGGGATTTTTTTCATATCCTTGATACCGCCTAAGAATTTCTCTAGACGCTCAAGTTCTTTCTCCAAACCAACAACTTCTTTTTTAGGAAGTACGTCAAATGTTCCATCTTCACGCATTCTCTCGATATCTTTCAAACGTTTAATACGCTTTTGGATTGTTTGGAAGTTTGTTAATGTACCACCTAACCAACGTTGGTTTACATAGTACATGCCTGCACGTTCTGCTTCTTCACGAACAGAATCTTGTGCTTGTTTTTTTGTACCTACGAATAATACATTACCACCATCAGCTGCAACTTCTTTAATGTAATTGAAAGCTTCGTCAACTTTCTTTACAGTTTTTTGCAAGTCAATGATGTAGATACCGTTACGCTCAGTAAAGATGTAACGTTTCATTTTTGGGTTCCAACGGCGTGTTTGGTGACCGAAATGAACTCCTGCTTCTAATAATTGTTTCATTGAAATAACTGCCATGTTGTTTCCTCCTAAAATGGTTTTTATTCCTCCGCTCATATCATCCTGAAATAACACTGTAATGTTACATATACAGCACCGATATTTCAATCAATGAACGTGTGTATTAACACCAAGGGTTAATATATCATATGCTCATGCAAGGTGCAAGTAGAAATCATCAACTTTCACTTCGGAATTTAAGAATTAGCTCGATTTCTGTCTTTCCCTTGTTCAATTCTTTTGCTATCTCTTCAATTGTATACCCTTTTTTTTCTAATTCTATAGCTTTAGATGCTAAAGATTGCACATATTGTTCATTCCCCTTTGAAAGTGGGGTTAACAACATATCTTTTTCAGACAATATAGGGGGGGATTGGGGTTTTTCAGCTGCATTTTGACTAGAATGATATGCACGATAAACCGTTTTACTTGATGGCTTAACGTTCATACTAGATATACTGGAAGATGGGCTTGCGATTGAAGCAGATGGAGTCTTCGATTGTTTAATTACACCATTTTGGATTGCCGATAATAATTTTTCATTTTCATCCTTCATTTCCATTATGTAAGAAGATAAAACACCTTCTATCTCTGACTGCATACGTTCTTGTTGCTTCAATTCTTTAGATACACTTGATAAACGCATCCATAGAAGAAGCAAAATAAAGGATGTGAGAATATGAAAAATAAAACTTGCTGTTAAAGCTAGACCCATAACTTATCCCTCTATGTCAATTGAATTCCCTTTATATGGGTGTTTTTCTTTTTGTTCACGTACCTTTTCCTTCTTACGATTACGTTGTCTCTGCTCACTACTATTCTGGTTATCTTTTTTTTTAGATAGCTTACTTTCTTCTGATCTCTCATTTTGACTCACTTGGGTACGTTTCTTTACCTGCTCACGTTCAACTTGAGCAGCTTGGTGGTCATGAATTTGTTGGCTACGTTGTGACAGTTGTTCTTGTATTTTCCCTGCATCCTGTGTCCTCGGTAAGGCAACCTGCAATTCTATAGCTTTTAAACTCATTCAATCACATCCTTAGATTTACTTATTCCAAACAAGAAGAGAGTGTTTTAAAAGTAAGAAACTATCCTTTATACGTAGTTTTATGTAACCTATATATATCTTATAATAACCATGCTACTAAAGACATAAAAATGAGAATATACTTTTATTAACCCTTCCAGAATATTTATACCGATTTAAATACTAATTGAACAATCTCAGCTAACTTAATGGGCTAAACGTAATTTCTTTATCTATTAAAGAGAATTGTACATTCGAATGCTTGACCTGTACATTTCTTTGATATTTACCAAAATGCATGATAACATTTGGGAACAATGAATCTTTTACTTCTATAAGGATAGAACCAAAATCTATTGAATCATGCTTAAAACTATGTAATGATTCTTCAAGTATTTTTTGTTGTTCAATCATTGAATGATACGTTTGTTTTTGACGTTGAAATAATTTAGTTTCAGCATTAGTCAAACCCTTCTTCTTCTCTTTCTCTTTTAACTTCGCTTCAATTAATGCCAAATTTTCAATCGTTTGGTTCGTCTCAGACAATAATTTTTCAGTTTCTTTTTGTCTTAATAACAACGTTTCATTCATACCTAGGTAAAGGTCTGTGTGTGTATTCATTCGATTACCAATATTATTGGCGATTATCTTTTTTCCAGCAGAAACAGAACCACCTACGATATTGCCTTCATTGCACAGTACTTCATCACCCGCAATACATTGGCTGTGAAAGATAGAACTTTGTACAATTATGTTATGTGCTGCGTGAACATTTGCCTGATTAATATAAGAGGCGTGAATATCAACACCAGCATGAACTTCACCTTTATTAGCGGCTGCTATCCCACCTGTAACAAGAATAGAACCTTCTGCGTTTAGTTCAGCTCCCTCAACTAACCCAAATATTTTAATGTCTCCCTTTGCTTTTATCACATAACCTGTAGGTACGTTTCCTCTGATAACAACATTCCCTACAAAATCAATGTTGCCTGTTTTCATATCTAAATCTCCACTTACTTCATAAGATGGAAATACATTAATGATTCGTTCCCCAAAATGTATTTGACCGTCAATTGTTGCATATATAGCGTTATTCTCCATCTCGATATTCTTTCCAGGTCTTAAGCGATAAGGTTTACCAGGCTTAGCAGGTACAGTGACTCCATATACATTTTTACCTTCAACACCATTTACTGGAGGGATAATTGACGCTATCTTTTGACCTGCATGCACTGATGGAATATGCAGTACATCGCGCAAGTTAAGCGATTCAATCGAATCCGAATCTTTTTTCTTCTCATCCTCACTCAGTAAATTACTTTTTAAGTAGCCATTTTTACCATGAATCGGCACTATGCCATTTGCTACTATAATTTCATTGTCTCTATGCTCATCTTCACACCATTTAAAGATTGCTTCATCGTCAATTCCTGTATTTATCTTTTGTTCATTAAGATAATGGATAACCTCAGCATCACTCGGAAAATTATCTTCAGGATATTGCGAACTTTTCAAACGTAGTGCTGCCTTCATTTTATCTGGGCTTAATTTTAAAACAAATAGTTGGCTTAACGCTTTTTCTCCATCCAATCTTCTCACCTCCGCCTTTTTATAATGCTTTAATTAGTAATGAGTTCTGCTAAAGGTTTCTTCAGTTTGAACAATGCTTTCGAATGGATTTGTGAAATGCGTGAAGTAGACAGACCTAATACGTGACCTATTTCAGTCAAAGTTAATTCATCTTGGTAAAAAAGACTAATGACTAATTGTTCTTTCTCATTAAGGTTTTTAATTTCATCAGCTAGTTGTTTATGTAACTCGTTCCTCAATAACGAACTTTCTGGAGTGTCTGTTTTAGTGTCTGGTATTGTATACCCGATACTTTCTTTTACTTCCTCAGCTTCTTTATTACTCTCATCTATCGACAAAACGTTTGCAAAAAAGCCTTCCATAATGATAGAGTTCACTTCATCTTCATCCATCTCTAAAGTAATGGAGATTTCTTTTGATGTAACGTTTCGCATTAGTTTTTGTTCCAATTGATCAATCGTTGCTTCAACCTTTTTGTACTTTTCTCTCATACTTCTTGGAAGCCAATCTTCTTTTCTCAAACCGTCAATTATTGCACCGCGTACTCGAAATGATGCATACGTATCAAATTTCAAATCACGAGAGTGGTCGAATTTTTCTAATGCATCATATAAGCCTAGTAAGCCATAACTCTTTAAATCTTCTTTACCAACGTTCCTTGGGAGTCCTACACTTATGCGTTGAACATGGTAATTTACAAGCGGCATATACTGTCGTATAAGTGCATCTCCAGCTTGAGAATCACGCCCATTCAACCAATTGTTCCAGTATGTTTGTAGTTCTGCAGAAGAGGTTTGCCGCATATTACTCCTCCTATCAATCACCATACAATATAACTGCAATAGATGTTTAGATGTTTAAATATTCTAACTGAAAATGCTCTATTCAAGACAAGTGACAACTAGAGCCTATTGCTCATCATGAATCAAACTTTTTACATATTCAGACGTTTGTTTAATCGGATCAATTTCATCATAATCATTTTCTCCAAAAGGCTGAAATGTCTGTTGAGTATCTTGTCCTGATTCTACTCGTTCCTCAGTAGCTTCTGTATGATCTGAGGACACATCATCCAATGAATTCTCTTTATCTTCTTCACTATTGTTTGAATTAAAGACAGTAGGTATAATCCAACGAATGAAGTACGTCACAAGAAAAAGAAGGATACTAGCATTCAACCCTCTTATAGCAGAAGTTTCTAAAGTGTTTTGAGGTAGAGAAACGAACATAATAAGCAAAAAACCGATTAATGCACATATCAAATTTGTAAGCCATGTACCAATCATTAGATATCTTTAACTCCTTGATTCACCGTTCTGATGTTCAATTTGCGAGTAACGGGATTAAATTCGATTGTACGTCCACTTCTTCCACCAACATCTTCTGCAACAATGCTAATTTTCAGACGTATCAACTCATTTTTCACAGCCTCAACATTTCGAGGTCCTATCCTCATCATTTCACTTTTCGAAGAAAACTGGAACATTTGTGCTCCACCAGCAATTTTTGCTTTTAACGTATATTGTTTTGCACCAGCTTTTATGATTTTGTCGTATAACTCATTAATAGCTGTATCAGCATACTTTGCTATATTAATATTGCCTGACTTAGCAAGTGAGGATGCTGGTAGCATCACATGCGCTAAACCTGCAATGTCTTTTTGAGTATCATATAATACAACTCCCACACATGACCCTAGCCCCGACGTTCGAATAACATCAGGAGCTCTCACAATATTCAAATCAGCAATCCCAACCTTTATTATTTTTGCTATCTCAGCCATCGGTTGGTACTCCTAACGATTTGAAAATTTTAGGGAATGAATCAGGATCAGGGAGTAATAAGAAATGACCATTAATCTTTTCAGTATCAGGGTTTTCATGTTCGAAAACAGATGTATCAATAACGATTGCATAATCTGTTACTCTGCAAATTTCTATTAAACCATAACTCAATACCGCTCCTACCATATCAATCGCGAGTGCAGGCACTGATGGATATAATTTAAGCTTTGTAAAATCAGAAAAAGCAGACAAATATGATCCTGATAAAATATTTCCAGCCTCTTGTAGTGCTGAAATAGAAATTTCGTCATAAGGAGGTGCATTAAAAGATACGTTTGTTATGCCAGTCATCTTCTGTATAAAACGAGATGCTTGCTCTAAAGGGAGCATGAAAAACATGCTCCCTTTCGCTTGTCCTTCAATCCTTAAGAATACTGAAGCGATTACATTATCTGCTCCCCCCATCATCTCCATCATTTCATCAAATGAAACGATTTTAACATTTGGGACTGTCATATCAATTGGCTTATTTAGCAATTGTGATAGAGCAGTTGCTGCATTTCCAGCACCAATATTACCTACTTCTTTTAAAATATCTAGATGTTCACTAGTAATCTGTTTATAAAATGACATGACTTTTATGCCTCAATAGCATGAGTTTCTTTTATTTCTTCAGGATTGAACACTTTATCCAAATTAAGCAAAATTAGAAGACGTTTTTCAACTTTAGCGACACCGTTTAAATATTCAACCTCAACAGATCCTACTACTTCTGGAGGTGGCTCAATTGTTCCTTCTGGAATATCGATGACATCATTCGCCGCATCTACAATTATACCTACTTCCATATCTTCTACTCCGACAATAATAATACGTGTACTATCGTTGTATTCAACTTCTTCTAAACCAAAACGCCTTCTCAAATCTATAATTGGAGTTACTACTCCACGTAAGTTAATAACGCCTTTAACAAATTTAGCGACACGAGGTACTCGAGTGATATATTGCATTCTTTCAATAGAGTGCACTTGTTGTACAGGAATTCCATACTCTTCATCTTTTAATTGAAACACGATAACTTTTAAATCATTTATTGCGTTTACAGACATCTGTCTTTCCTCCCTATTCGATTTGCACTACAAGAAAGAGCTTTCAAAATCAGTGAACTTACAAATTATTTAATAAGTGCATTACAATCAATGATTAGTGCAACTTGCCCATTTCCTAATATTGTAGCACCAGAGATGGCAAAAACATTCGTTAAATAATCACCTAGTGATTTCAAAACAATCTCTTGTTGACCAATGAAGGAATCAACTACTAAACCAGCCATTTTATCCCCTTTACGAACAATGACAATTGAATAAAAATCATCAGAATCTTTTTCAGTAGGAACTTCAAATACATCATTTAAAAAGACAAGTGGGACAACCTTGCCACGGAAATCTATTACCTTTTGATTGTGAGCATTTAAAATGTCTTCTTCTTTGACAATGGCCGTTTCGATAATAGATGATAATGGAATCGCATACTTTTCTTTCTGAATTTCAACGAGCATGACAGAAATTATTGACAATGTTAACGGCAGTTGGATTGAGAAAATAGAACCAACACCTTGTTTAGCGTCAATTGAAACTGATCCGCTTAGCGATTCAATCGTATTTTTCACAACATCTAGACCTACTCCACGACCAGAAACATCTGAAATTTTTTCTGCTGTAGAGAAGCCAGAAGCCAAGATCAACTCATACACTTGTTTGTCAGTTAAGTTTGCTCCTGCCTCAGCTGTAATAACCCCGCGTTCGATCGCCTTATTCAGGACACGTTCACGGTCAATTCCAGCTCCATCATCTTCTATTTCAATGAAAACATGATTACCACTATGATATGCCTTTAACACAACGGTACCTGTTTCAGACTTTCCAATTGCTTTACGTGTTTCTGGTGTTTCAATTCCATGATCAATAGCATTACGAATTAAATGAACGAGCGGATCACCAATTTCATCAATTACCGTTCGATCTAATTCAGTATCAGCACCAATAATCTCTAAATTAATCTTTTTACCTAGATCACGTGCAAGTTGCCTTACCATACGTGGAAATCTATTAAATACCTGTTCAACAGGAACCATTCGCATATTAAGGATAATGTTCTGTAAATCACCTGAAATGCGAGACATACGCTCAACTGTTTCATGTAATTCAGAATTATTCAAATCATTTGAAATCTGTTCAAGTCGACCTCTGTCAATAACTAGCTCTTCAAATAAATTCATAAGAATATCAAGACGTTCAATATTTACTCGAATCGTTTTATTAGAGACTGCTTGTGTTTTAGATTTTGATTGAGCTTCTTCACTCTCTTTTTTCTGTGAATTATTTTCCTCTTTTTTAACAGTTGGAAGTTGTTGTTGCTGGTTTGTCACATTAACTAGTTGTGCTGCTTGTTCCACTTTCTCTACTTCTTCTTCTTCAATTGCCTCTTTTAAACTCTCAATATTTAGAACTTCAACTGTCACACTTTCAAGTTCAGATACTTTCATAATTCGTTTCTCTAAATCTCCAGCACTTTCTTTTGAAACGACAGTGACACTGAACTCTAAATCAAACTGCTCTTCCTCAAGTTCATCAACTGGCGGAGTAGATTTGATCACTTCACCAACTTGTTCAATTACTTCAAATGTCATAAAGACACGAGCACCTTTTAGCAAGCAATCTTCACGTAATTTAACCGTAACATGATATGCTTCAAACCCTTGCTCTTTCGATTGTTCTAAAACAGTGATTTCAAATTGATCGTATTTTTCATTCAAATGGATATTTGAAGCAGCTGTAGCTGCAACTTCAGGTTTTGCAGAGGTTTGGGATATTTCTTCTCCATTTTCTATACGTTTCAATTTATTTACAACATCCTCTACATCACGTTTACCATCCCCACCTCCAGCAATGTCCATTACCATTGCTTCAAGGTCATCTACTGATTCAAATACGACATCTAAAATGCCTGTAGTAACCACAATCTTATGATTGCGTATTCCATCGAGTACATTTTCCATTTTATGAGTAAGGTTAGCTAAATCCTCAAACCCCATTGTCGCAGACATCCCTTTTAAGGTATGTGCAGAACGAAAGATTTCATTTACAATATCCATATCTTCAGGGTTATTTTCTAATAGTAATAACTGGTCATTAACTGTTTGTAAATGCTCTTTACTTTCATCAATAAATACTTCTAAGTATTGTTGATTTTCCATTTGAATAGCACCCCTTTATGCACCGATATGTTTAATAATTAAATTTGCAATGTTATCCACATGTGCCACTTCATCTATTAGGCCAGTATCAACAGCTGCTTTTGGCATCCCATACACTACTGAAGACTCCTTTGACTCAGCAATAGCCTTTACACTGCCCGTATCAACCAATTTATGTAATCCTTTTGCACCATCTGTTCCCATTCCTGTCATAATAACAGCAAGTTTGAAATAATTTTGCAAGTAACTAACTGATTCATACATAACATCAACGGAAGGACGATGACCATTTTTAGGTGGATCGTCATTTAATTGGACAACTAGTGAGGTTCCAATTAGCTTAAGTTTCAAATGATATCCACCAGGTGCGATGTATGCAGTCCCTTTTTTTATAATATCCCCATCTACAGCTTCCTTCACGGAAATCTGACTTAATGAATCTAATCTGTCAGCAAGTGATTTCGTAAAACCAGCAGGCATATGTTGAACGATCAAAATCGGTGCATCAATTGATGAAGGAAGCTTAGTTAATACATTTTGTAATGCTCGCGGCCCCCCTGTAGAAGTACCTATACAAATAATTTTCTGTTTGTACTTCATTGGGTGTCTTATACTATCCTTCAATGTAATAGGAGTTATATTCTCTTGTGATGGGTTCTTGTGCACTCCGAGAATGTTTGCCTTACTAGCTGTAATTACTTTATATATTAATTCTTCTTTCACCTTATGAAGATCAAGTGATATTGCCCCAGAAGGTTTAGCAATAAAATCAACTGCTCCATTTTGCATCGCTATCATTGTATTAGCTGCGTTCTCTTGTGTCGTACTCGAAAGCATCACAACAGGAACTGGAGCTCGTTTCATCATTTCTTGTAATGCATCAAGCCCATTCATTATGGGCATTTCTACATCCATTGTAACTACATCAGGCTTAAACTCAATTACTTTCTTTACTGCTTCTCGTCCATTTCTTGCAGTGCCGATAACTTTTATACGGGTAGATTCAGATAACAAGTCTGTTATTAATTTACGCATAAACGCTGAATCATCTACGATTAATACAGAAACCTGTCTAGTCATCGACATCCTACCTTTCTATGAAAAATCGCTTCAACTTTGATACAAAACTTAATTTAGAAGTGTCTTCTAGATTAAAATGGTGATTTTCGTATCGTTTAATAATCTCCATAATAGCCTTGCTTGCAGATGAACGTTCATTATGCAAAAGAAATGGTGTTTGATTTGCAACAGCCTTCATCACTGAACGGTCATCAGGTATACTACCAAGAAACTGTATATCTCGTTCTAAGAAATGTTTCGCTACTTTTTGTAAACGATTGTATGTTTTTACTGCTTGCCTTTCATCAAATGTACGATTTACTAATACATAAAATGGTAAATCATCCCTTTGATTGTGTATATACTTTATCATTGCATAGGCATCTGTTAGAGATGTAGGTTCAGGTGTTGTTACGACAATTGTTTCTTGAACTGAGAGGATAAACCTCATGCTCTCCTCAGTCATACCTGCACCCATATCAAAAATGATATAATCGTATTCTTCAAATATTGTTTGTAATTGTTCCATAAACTTATTAAACGATGCTTGTTCCATTTTAAAAATGGTCGTCATTCCCGTTGCACCAGCGATATAAGAGAGGTTCCCTGGTCCCGATTCAATAATATCACGAATTACCATATTATGCTCAAATAAATCAAGGATACTATATTTGGCACTAACACCCATTAAAATATCAATATTTCCCATTCCAATATCCATATCAAATAATAACACTTTTGAACCATTATTAGATAAAGAGAGAGCAAAATTTAACGAAAAGTTTGATTTTCCAACCCCACCTTTACCACTTACAACAGCAATTGCTTTCGCTTCATCCGATTGATTTTGTTGTTTTTTTAATTTAATCCTTAAACTTTCAGCTTGATCCCTCATATCCATTAACTCCAAACACTTTATTTAATATGAGCTTTGGCGAAGCTTTTTCTATATCATCAGGTACATTTTGGCCGTGAGTGATATAAGCAACTCCAACTCTATTCTTCAAACACATATTAAGCATCGAACCGTAACTTGCAGTCTCATCAGATTTTGTATAGATTAACCTGTCTATGTGTATCGTTTGGAATTGCTCGTGAATTTTTTCCATATCGGCATTTTTTGCTGTTAAGGCCATTACAAGGTACGTTTCCATTTCTTTATCAAAATCAATAACTTTCGTTAAGTCTTTTATATATTCTTTATTTCGGAAATTGCGACCAGCAGTATCAACAAACACTTTGTCATAGCTTTCTAGCTTTTCTTTTGCTTTTTTAAAATCATCTAATGTATAGGCCACTTCAATCGGTATGTTTAAAATACTAGCATACGTTTTAAGTTGTTCAACAGCAGCTATTCGATACGTATCTGTCGTAATGAATGCACACTTTTTATTTCTTTTTAATACTTCATGTGCTGCCATCTTTGCTAGAGTTGTTGTTTTCCCAACTCCAGTGGGCCCTATAACGTTTATAAACTTTTTCTCTTCCTGAACTGGACCAAATGACAAAACTGATAAACGTGTATGTAAATTGTCTAATAACCATTTGTACACGTCATTAAAAGATGCCTCTCCTTTAGATAAGTACCACTTTTCCAATAACTCATGCACAAGTTCATCACGAATAGCACTGTATACATCTTGCTCATCAAGTAATCGATGAATATTTCGAATTGGACTAGGCAAATGATTAGACGTCGCTTCATTAACCTCAGATAAGTTTGCCATCATTTCTTTTAAATCTTGAATTTCTTTTAACAACTCTGGAGAACGAGAGTCTGTATTAATGAGGTTCTTATCTGACTGTTGAACTTGTTGTATACGTTTTGGTTCTTCATACAGTTTGTCTACTTTTTTATATTGTTGTGACTGAGCTACCTCTGGATCAATAGCAGCTATAACCTCTATATTTTTTTTCACAAATAAACCAAAGAATCCACCTTTATTGATAACTTTTGAATTTAAGATAACTGCATCTTGTCCTAGCTCTGCTCGAACCTTCTTCATTGCCTCTGGCATAGTAGGTGCGATAAATTTTTTCACCCTCATGCAACATCCACCACCCCAACACTTTGAACTTCTACAGTTGTTTCAAGTTCATTATATGATAATACTGGCACAGCAGGAAGATACGGGTCAATTAACTGTTTGACATACATTCGAACAGCTGGTGAACATAGCAAAATTGGCGTTTGTTCCTGCATTGATAATCGCTCAATCTCTATGGAAATTTGTTGAATAATTAATTGTGAATCATTCGGGTCAAGAGACAAGAAATTCCCATGTTCTGTCTGTTGAACGTTCTCAGCAATAATCTTCTCTACATTACCTGATAATGTCACCACTTTTAAAGATTCCCCTTCAATTGCAAAGTGACGAGTCAGTTGACGAGCAAGTGCTTGACGAACATATTCCGTTAATAGACTTGTATCGTCAGATAATTTTCCATAGTCAGCCAATGCCTCAAAAATAACAGGCAAATTACGAATGGATACACGTTCACGTAATAAATTGGCAAGGACTTTTTGCACTTCTCCAACTGATAATGGGCTTGGTGTCACTTCATCAACTAAAATAGGATAAGATTCTTTTAAATGGTCGATTAATTGTTGTGTTTCCTGCCTACCGAGTAACTCATGTGCATTATTTTTGATAATCTCGGTTAAATGAGTTGAAACGACAGAAGGAGGATCAACCACCGTATAACCTGATAACTCTGCTGTTTCTTTCATCTCTTCGGAAATCCAAATTGCTGGAAGTCCAAATGCTGGTTCGACAGTTTCTATTCCTTCAATAGACTCATCTTCAATACCCGGACTCATAGCCATATAGTGATCAAGTAACAACTCACCACGTGCTAGCTCATTACCTTTAATTTTCATCCGGTATTCATTCGGCTGTAATTGTATGTTATCTCGGATTCTCACGACTGGCACAACTAGACCTAATTCTAAAGCTAATTGGCGGCGAATCATTACAATCCGATCAAGTAAGTCTCCACCTTGATTGGCATCTGCTAACGGTATTAATCCATACCCAAATTCAAACTCAATCGGATCAACCGTTAACAAATTAACGACGCTTTCAGGACTTTTCATATCCTCTTGTTCATCATCACTACTATCAGTCTCAAACTCTTGTAACTCTTTCGATTTTGCTTCATTTCGACCGAGAAAATAACCACCCGCAGCTAGACCTGCAGCGATTGGTAATGTGAGCTTTGGACCAATTGGTGTGAATAGGCCTAGTCCAGCAATCGTAGCACCAGCAACATATAATAACTTCGGATACGCAAATAACTGTGTAGCAATATCATCACCTAAGTTGCCATCAGACGCAGCACGTGTAACAACAATTCCTGTTGCGGTAGAAATCAATAGTGCTGGTATTTGACTCACAAGTCCATCCCCTACCGTTAATAGCGTAAAACGAGACGAAGCTTCTGCAAGTGATAAATCCATTTGCACCATACCAATTATCATACCAAATACAATATTTATGATAACGATGATAATCCCTGCAATTGCATCCCCTTTAACGAATTTACTTGCACCATCCATCGCACCATAAAAGTCTGCTTCTCTCTCAATCTTTGTACGGCGTTCTCGTGCTTCTACTTCCGAAATCATACCTGCATTAAGATCTGCATCTATACTCATTTGTTTCCCTGGCATCGCATCGAGTGTAAAACGAGCGGCAACTTCTGATACACGCTCAGATCCTTTTGTTATAACGAGAAATTGAATAATAACCAAAATCAAGAATACTACAAGACCTACTAATGGATTTCCTCCAATTACAAAGGAACCAAATGTTTCAATAACTTGTCCTGCTTCACCTTTAGCTAAGATTGAACGAGTCGTTGACACGTTTAACCCTAATCGAAACAATGTAAGTAGTAATAGTAAAGATGGAAAAATTGAAAACTGTAAAGCTTCTTGCATATTCATTGAAACGAGGATCACGATGAGTGCAAGAGATATATTAACGATAATTAAAATGCTCAACAACCACGGTGGAAAAGGAATGATAAGCATGGCTATAATTAGAATTACACCAACTAATACTCCAAGGTCTCTTGCTGTCATGCATCTTCTCTCCTTAACATTAAACTTTCTTTTTCAAACGATACACATATGCCAAAATTTCAGCTACTGTTTTAAAAAATTCTTCTGGAATTGTTTGACCAATTTCTGCATCTGCATATAAAGCACGAGCTAATGGTCGATTTTCCACTGTTTCAATATCATGGTTACTTGCTATCTGTCTAATTTTCAATGCCATATAATCAACACCTTTTGCAACTACATAAGGCGCATCAGCTTTTTCTTCATCATACTTTAACGCTACAGCAAAATGAGTAGGGTTTGTAATGACAACATCCGCTTGCGGTACTTCTTGCATCATTCTTTGCATCGCCATTTGACGTTGTTTTTCTTTAATTTTTGATTTGATCTTTGGATCCCCTTCAGTATTTTTGTGTTCATCCTTCAAGTCTTGCTTTGACATTCTTAATTGCTTTTCATGCTCAAACTTCTGATACATATAATCAAGTGAGGATAACACTAATAATAATAAGGATGCTGTAAGACCCATTTGAACAATCAAATTTCCGATTACCGCAACCCCTTCAGCAATACTCATTTGCGAAAGAAGTAATACTTTATCAAAGTTCATCCACAATACAGCAAATGTAGCTGTGCCAACAAATGAAATTTTTAAGATCGATTTAAATAGTTCTACTATTGATCGAATTCCAAAGATTTTTTTAAAGCCCGAAATAGGATTCAGTTTTTTCAAATCCATCTTTAATACTTCTGTTGTAAACATAAAACCAACTTGCATATAATTTGCTGCTAACCCTGCTATCATTGTAACAAGCATAATTGGGGCAACGAGCATAACGCCCATCGTACTGTATTCAACAAACATTTTATGTACATTTTCTTGTGTAATATCCCAGTAGATATATTCTTGTAGTGCATGCTGAATAATGACGAACATTTGATTCCCAAATATTTCACCAGCAAACCAAAATAGCAGAAATACAAAAAACAAGATGAGGGCTGTGCCTACATCTTGACTCTTAGCCACCTGCCCCTTTTTTCTAGCATCGTTTCGCTTCTTCGGGGTTGCTTTTTCAGTTTTTTCACCAGAGAAATATTGCAAGTCTAACTTTAAGTATTGCATATTAAGTGCCTCCAATAATCTCCATAAGACCTCTCATAGTTTTAAACATTAACATGAAGACATCTTGAACTAACATCATAAAGACAGGCATCATTAACGTCATAACAAAAAAGCTAACTAAGATCTTTAGAGGTAATCCGACAACGAATACATTTAACTGTGGCACTGTCCTTGCAACAATCCCAAGCGCAACATCCATTAAAAACAAACAACCAACTAATGGGATAGCCATCTGAAAGGCGATAATGAATACTGAATTAAATGTCTTCGTCATAAACTCAGCCAACTCACCTTTTCCAATATGAGGCCACACTTGTTCAAGTGGTACAATTTGATAACTGTAGAAAACCCCATCTAACAATAAGTGATGTGCATTTAAAACAAGCATTAATAGTATCGCAAAAGTATAGATGTATTGACCCATGATTGGACTCTGAACTCCTGTTTGTGGATCAATTACATTTGCAATCGCAAAACCCATTTGAAAGTCTATAAATCCTCCCGCAATTTGAATAACCGTCGTTACGATATAAGCGGCAAGTCCGATTAATAAACCTACAATAACTTCTTTCATTACTAGCATAATATACAAGTAATCTATCTCAAGATTAGGTCGATCAATTGTAAAGAAAATTAAGTATGATATAAAAAATGATAAACCAATTTTATGTGTCGTTGGAATGTTTCGATATGAAAATAATGGAACCGTCACAAAAAATGAACTGACACGTGCGAGAATAAGCATAAGGACCGGAAATTCATTCACAAATTGAATCATAACTAACCTATATATAAGTGTAGATTACTAAGTATTTGATAAGTAAAGTCGACTATTTGTGATAACATCCATGGTCCAAAGAAAATTAAACCTAGTAATACTGCTACAATCTTCGGTATAAATGCAAGTGTCTGTTCTTGGATCTGTGTTGTTGCCTGAAAAATACTCACAAGTAACCCGATCCCTAACGCTAAGCTTAATAGTGGCATTGATATAAGTAATACTGTATTAATCCCTTTTTCTGCTAATCCGATCACGAATTGTGAATCCATAGTCTTTCACCTTTTTTCTAATAACTTGCTAACAATGATTTTACGACGAGATACCAACCATCTACTAATACGAATAATAAAATTTTAAACGGTAATGAAATCATTACTGGCGGTAGCATCATCATCCCCATCGACATTAATACACTTGCAACAGCCATATCAATTACTAAAAAGGGAACAAAAATCATAAACCCAATTTGAAAGGCAGTTTTTATCTCACTAATTGCAAAAGCAGGAATTAATGCTGTCATCGGAATATCATCTATTGTTTGTGGTCTTTCCATTTGTGCATAGCTAAGAAATAGCTCTAAATCTTTTTGTCTCGTATGCTTACTCATAAATTCTTTAAATGGTCCTACAGCCTTCGTGTATGCTTCTTCTTGCGTAAGTTCACCTTCAATAAACGGTGTTAATGCTTGCTCATTTACCTCAGCAAATGTTGGGCCCATAATAAAAAAGGTTAAAAATAATGCTAGACTTATCAACACTTGCGTAGGTGGCATTTGCTGAGTAGCAAGTGATGTTCGTACAAAAGATAAAACAATGACGATTCTCGTAAAACACGTCATTAATATAAGAATGCTTGGAGCTAGAGAAAGAACAGTGAGAAGAAGGATTAGTTTTATCGTTGTAGAGACATTAGCAGGGTCACTATTTAATATACTCGGATCAATACCCGGTAAAAGTTCACTCACTTGTCTCTACCTTCATCTTTAATAGATTCATATATTTTCTTCCTTCCTCCTGCTAAATCATCCAGCTGCTTCTTCAACTGTGATTGAAAGTTTTGCTTTTGATTATCTGCCTCTGTTTTCTTTTCACGTTTAAAAACTTGACTAATAATATCATTACTCGTTGGCCTAATTTGTTGTTGAAGAGATATTAACTCATCCGTTTCTTCTTTTGTACTTAATTCTTTTAATAACGATATGTCCTCTCCAACACCGACTACTAAAATACGATCACCTAACCGTATTAATTGCACGGAACGATTATTTCCAAGTGAAATTCCACCTAGATTCTCCAAGGAACGAGCTTGTCCAAACATTCTATTTCTCTGATTTACGATGCGTAAAATGAAATAAATTAATCCAACGATAAATGCAAGTGCGAAGATTAATTTGACAAAATCAACCCAAGTAACAGATTGCTCAAAAGTCGGAATTGTTTCATTCTCAGCGGTTGGATCTTCAATATTTTCTGGTTGCAAATTTCTATCTGGTTCTTCAACTGGTTGTTGTTCACTTGGCTCTACTTGCTCTTTCATTAACCATTTCTCCACGGTATCGCCTTCTGAAGGTTTCTCCGCATGGACAATTTGTTCATGCGGAGTGAATGAAAAGGTATATGTAAGAACAAATAAGATTGAAATATAACGCAACAAAAGTTGCCACCTCATTCTGATTAACCCATTGTTTTGTTAATTGCTTCTAATACACGGTCAGCTTGGAAAGGTTTCACAATAAAGTCCTTTGCTCCTGCTTGGATCGCATCGATTACCATAGCTTGTTGCCCCATAGCAGAACACATGATAACTTTTGCATCTGGATTGATCTTTCTAATTTTTTTTAGAGAAGTAATCCCGTCCATTTCTGGCATCGTAATATCCATTGTAACTAGATCTGGCATATGTTCTTTATATTTTTCAACAGCTTGAGCACCGTCTGGGGCTTCACCTACAACTTCAAACCCATTTTTTGTTAATATATCTTTAATCATCATTCGCATAAAAGCTGCATCATCGACAATTAAAATTCTTCCTGGCATTACTCATTCCCCCACTGCATTTATTGTAATTTTTTCATTCTTTCTTTTTGACTGATAATATCTGTTACTCGAACACCAAAGTTCTCTTCTATTACAACAACTTCACCAGTTGCAATCAATTTATTGTTCACTAAAATATCAACTGGTTCACCAGCCAGTTTGTCAAGCTCAACAATTGAACCTGGTGAAAGTTCTAAAATTTCTTGAACAGAACGTTTCGTACGTCCCAACTCAACCGTGACTTGTAGTGGAATATCTAATAACATATTCAAATTACTAGCTTCCTGTGGTTGCAAGTTAGGAGCAGTAAATGATGAGAATTCTGCCGTTTGAACATCCGCACCTTGCCCGTAAGAATTAGCTCCTATATGCTGAGGACCACTTGGTTGTGGTGGCATCTGCATTGGAGGTGGTTGTTGATAATAACCCGCTTGAGCAACCGGTTGATTGTAAACTGGTTGTTCCTGAACTCCATGTGATGGATACGGTTGACTCATTTGTTGAGATTGCATTTGTTGTTGTATTTGAGGAGTTGATGTATCTTGCATGATTTTAGTCTCCTGAACTTGTTCTTGTTCTTGACGAATTGGCATTTCTCGCTTAGGTAGTTTTGCCTTTGAAGCTACTTCACCTCCAGATGGATTCATTAAACTATCAACCAATTCTTTAGAGAAATCAACAGGCAACAATTGCATAATGTTTGAATCAATTAATTCACCAATTCTTAACTCAAAAGAAATTTTAATTAATACATCCTCTTCCGGAATTCGGTCAGTTCCATCTCCTTCTTTTACGTTCAAAATATCAATTTTCGGTGGAGAAATATCGACCTTTTTACTAAATACTGTTGACATTGATGTAGCTGATGAACCCATCATTTGATTCATTGCCTCTTGAACAGCACTTAATTGAATTTCCCCTAAATCCTCTGATGGATTAACTCCATCTCCACCTAGCATTAAATCTGCGATGATTGCAGCATCACTCCTTTGAATGACTAATAGATTCGTACCTTTGAATCCATCAGTATATTCAACTTCAACTGCAACATAAGGTTCTGGAAATTCTTCCTGTAACCTAGTCATAAGTATAGCAGAAACACTTGGTGTTGTAATTTCTACTTTTTGATTTAATAGAGTCGAAAGTGCTGTAGCAGAACTCCCAAATGAGATATTACCTACTTCACCTAATGCATCCTGTTCGATTGAAGAAAGGTAATCTTCGACTGATGGTGTATACTCCTGCTCAAATGTATCTTCATCATCTCCACCTTTGAGAAGTGCATCTATTTCATCTTGACTTAACATGTCATCACTCACCATCATCGTCACCTCCTTGGATATTTTCTAAAATTTGAATAGCCATTTTATTACCTTGTTTTCCTGGTTGTGCATAAAACTTTGGACGTTCTCCAACTTGAACCGTCATTGGTTCATCAATTTTTTGATCTAATTGAATGACATCATCTGTTGAAAGATTTAGAAACTCATTTACTGAAATTGTGGCATTACCTAAGATAGTCCTTAGTGGCACTACTGTTCTTCGTACCCTTTTCTTTAAAGCTTCAATTTCTTCAGGCTCACGCTCTTTTTTCGTCGATTGCATCCAATAATGAACTGAAAGCTTTGGAAGGATAGGCTCTAATACAACATGAGGAATACATATATTAATCATCCCACTCGTTTCACCTATCGTAGTATTCAATGAAATGACCACAACTGTTTCATTCGGTGAAACCATTTGTAAAAACTGTGGATTCACTTCAAAATCAGTTAAAATCGGATCAATATCAATAACAGTACTCCATGCTTCACGAAGGTTATCAGCTGCTTTCTCAAACAAATTAGACATAATCTTCGTTTCAATTTCTGTAAGGTTTTCTACTTTATTAACACTTCCACCACGTCCACCAAGTGTACGATCCATCATCGAATATGCAATATTTGGATTTACCTCCATTAGTATCCTTCCATCTAAAGGAGGAACTTCAAACACATTTAATACTGTCATTTTTGGAATAGAGCGGATAAATTCTTCATATGGAATTTGATCTACTGATGCTACCCCTACTTGAATATATGTACGAAGCTGAGCAGCAAAAAATGTTGTTAACATTCGTGCATAGTTTTCATGAATTCGTGATAAACTTCGGATTTGATCTTTAGAAAATCGCAAAGCACGTTTAAAATCATACGTTTTTACTTTTTTCTCTTTTTCCTCTTTTTTAAGTTCCTCTGCATTCATTTCCCCAGTGGAAATAGCAGAAAGCAGCGCATCAATCTCACTTTGGGAGAGAACCTCTTCAGCCAAACAGCTTCACCTCCTCTAACTTCAACATCTTCTCATCACTGCAAGACGAAGTCTGTAATATATACTTTTTCAATTGTACCTTCTTGCATAATTTCATTTAAGCGCATCTTTAACATGCTCTCTAATTCTATTAACTTCTCTTTTCCCTTAAAGTCGGCTGCTTTCATTGAAGAAAGCTCTTGAATTAATATGTTGCGAACTTGGAATGTGCGTTTTGCTAATTCTTCTTTTGCATCTTCACTATCTGTTTGAATTCTAAACTTAATTCGAATAAAATCATTGCTCAATAAATTGGTCGTAATCTCATCTGTTTCTACAGACTGTTCTAAAATTTCATCAATCGTCGGTTCTGCATGCTCATTGTTATCCCCAGCAAAATTCAATATTACAAATAGTGCCACAACCCCTAATAATGTTATAGCCGCTAAGAGGATAAGCACAATACTAACGAGTTTGTTTTTTAACAACTAATCCCCCTCCACATCCTTAAGCGCTCCAAAAATAGAGACATCTTTGTAAAAACCCATTATCATTTTAAGAACTTTTTCTTTATCTTCCCTCACAACAAATTTCTTCCCATTTATTAATGAAATTGTCGTATCAGGCAAAGCTTCAACCTGTTCTATGTATAAAGCATTTAAATTAAACTCACTACCATTTAAGCGTGTAAGTTTTATCATAATGGATGGGCTCAGGGCTTAAGCCCATCACCCTATCCCTCCTTTATTATCGTTTCAGGTTAACAAGCTCTTGTAAGATTTCATCAGAAGTTGTAATAATACGTGTATTCGCTTGGAAACCACGCTGTGCAACAATCATCTCAGTAAACTCCTCTGACATGTCAACGTTAGACATCTCAAGTGAACCACCAGCTATAGAGCCACGTCCATCTCCTGGAGTTCCTATATTTGCTGGACCAGAGTTAATCGATTCTTGGAATAAGTTATTACCGGCTTTACTTAAACCACCGTTGTTAGAGAATGTTGCTATGGCAAGATTAGCAAGTGTAACAACTTGACCGTTAGAAAACACACCATTAACTTCACCTTTTTGACCGATTTCAAAGCTATCAAGTGAGCCTTGTCCATTCCCATCCGCTTGAGCACCGACATTAGCTGCTGAACCAGTATTAGTTAAGTCTCCATGGTCAAACTTTATATTTATACCATTACTAAATTCTGTAGTATTGGTGTCTCCATCTAATTCTATGTCACCGGAAGTCCAAGAATAATCAGTTTCATCTGATATTCCTGTTTGCTGATCAAACCCAATACCAATCCCAGTTGGATTAGACGGATCATCAGGATGAACGTTCAAATACATTTCCCAATCTGAACCATCGCTTCTAAAATATATATCAATGGTATGCTCATTACCATTATCATCATGAATCTTAGTTTGTTGAGAGATAGTAGTACCGGGTACTGCATTCGCTGGTAGGTTTCCAATAATTTTTATTTGCTCAGTAGTTTTTGCTGGCATAATTGCATTAGAATCTACTATTATATCACTGATACTATTTGAAATAGTCCCATCGTCTTCAACATTGTAACCTTGGACTTTCATTCCCTCCGCTGTTACCAACGTGCCATTATTATCTAAATAAAAATTACCAGCACGTGTGTAATACTGTTGATTACCATTTTTGACAGCAAAATAACCATCACCTGAAATGGCCAGATCTAGAGAGCGACCGGTAGTTTGTAAGCTTCCTTGAGTTTGAATATTATCAATTGATGCGATTGAACTTCCGAGACCAACTTGCATGGCATTTGTACCACCACGATTATCAGTTGCAGCACTCGCACCTGCAATATTTTGTGACATCATATCACTAAACGTCGTGCGACCTTTTTTATAGCCATAAGTATTTACGTTAGCCACATTATTACCGATAACATCCAACTTAGTTTGAAAGTTGCGTAGTCCTCCAATACCAGAATACATAGAACGTAACATTTGTTAACTCCCTTCTTTAATTAAAACTTCACGTTGCTTCTATCATTCCACAACGTAGTGGCCTCCTAATAAGGTCCAGCCATACTAACTATCTAAAATTATCGTCCCATTAATATTAGTGAAAATTTGTGATGCTGCTTCTTGCCGATTCATGGCCGTAATAACAACATTGTTTTTCGCACTTACAATTAGTGCTGAGTTATTTGTTAAAACTAAAGCATCTTTAACACCTTTATGTTTGGCTTCTTGAACTTTTGATGAAATTTCATTCCATAACTGATCCTGAATTTCAATCTTTCGTTCTTGTAATCTTTGTGTAGCATGTTTGCTAACTTTTATTTGTTCTGTTTGTTCAAGAGATTTGTTAAATTGCTCTTTAAAGCTTACATTACTTTGTTGAGCTGGTTTTACCTTAGGTTTTAATAATGCATTAGGCAAAGTCTGTTGGATATGATGTATTCGGTGATCCATTTCTTCACCTCATTTCATTAACGTGAAATTTCGACGATGTCACTTCCTTTAATCGAATGTCCACTTTCAAGTACATATGTTACTTTTCCATCTTTAAAGCTTACCGATGACACGATTGATTGATTTGTCTCGTTAATAATTTCACCGTCTTGACCTTCGACCTCTTCTGTCCAAGTAACGTTCTTACCAATTAATGAACTAGCTTGCGAAATTAAATTGTCAGATGCCACATGTTTAGATGCTTTTTGGATTTCGGTCACTTGAGTTTCTGGAATGATTGTTCCGTCTTCCAAATGATAAACCATGTAACCATTCTCCATTGTTACCCCTTTAATAGTGCCTTGACCAGTTTCTGTAATCGGTTCAGTGTCCTCTTCTCCTAATACTTCTCGTTCGAATAAAATATCTTTACCGATCATCTCACTAAAATAAACGAGCTGTGTTTGCTTTTCAAGATTAATAAAGTTATTCATCGTTTCATTTAAATTAGTCGTTTGTTCAAGTGCAGAAAATTGTGCCATTTGAGCAATAAATTCTTTATCTTCCATAGGACTTGATGGGTCTTGATTTTGAAGCTGAGTCATTAAAATTTTAATAAAAGCATCTTTATCCAAAACATTCGAACCAGAGCCCGTGTTTTGAGATTGATAGTTTTGCAAGTAAAGACTTGGATCAACTGTCGTCATCACAATCACCCTATGTCATTAAATTTACTAATTCATCTTCGAATGATTTAGCAAAAGATTGTTCATGATTATCATCATTCGTATTCTCTTGTTTTTCTTGTTGTTTGCCTTGAGATTCACCTTGTTGATCTTTTAACGTTTGTTGAAATTGCTGCTGATTTTGCAAATTAAGCTCAAACTTCTCAACTTGTATGTTTTGTGCTGCAAATACGTGTCGAAGCTGACTTAAGTTCCCTTCAATAAGTTCTTTTGCAGACTGAGTAGAAGCAATAATTCTTGCAGCCATTTCTCCGTTAGTTTGAATCAACTTAATTGAAAGTGACCCTAAATGAGCAGGATTCAGCTTTAACATCAGCTGAGAATTACCATTTGCAAATGAACTAAATTTACTTTGCTGCATTACCTTTTGAAACTGTTCAATAAACTGCTGTTGCATACCTGACTTCGATTGCGTTGGAGTCAAATTAACTACTTGTTGCAATTTTTGAGAACCAGTATCGTTATCTACTTTTATTGCCAACTTGGGATCAAATTTCGATAGCATAGATTCACTTAAATCTATAACCTTCGATTGTCCCATCTCAGACTTATCATTATAATTAAATCTATTTATTGATGTTAATCTTAAACGAGTCTGACTATCAACATATGATAAAGCTTTAACTGGTTGACTTAATAATTTAGACATCGAATTAACATCTGCAACATCGTTACTAGTTAATTGCTGTGCCAATCGCTTAAACTGTTCAGTCATTAAAGCTTGTCCAGTTTTTTTCTCTGCTCCAGCTACACTAATCATCATTGCCACAGTTTTTTCTAGCGGTTGCCACTTTTGAACTTTATCTAAGATCGCTTCAATCGATTGATTGCCTTGAAATAACGCTTCTAATTTGCCAGCAAGTTCTGTTGTCAATTGAGTCAATAAAGCTTTAATTTCTGGGTGTTGCAAGATTTCTTCATTTATAAATCCTGCTTCGAGCGGTAGTTCGTCCAAAATCGCTTCAATTTCCCGTTCAAGCTTCTCTAGGTCAACATTATCTTGGCTTTCTTGAGTTGTTTGTTGCCCATCAGAAGCTGCCTGAGGTTCATTCTCCGGATTACTAACATCAGCTAATTGGGAAGCAAATGATTGGTCACGATTTGGCTCGTTTGTGTTTTGTGACAATTGCTTTTTTGGTGTTGAAGACGTTTGTTGTAACATTGCGACATTCATCTTTTCACCTCCTCTCAATTATTAATTAGAAACAAACAATCCATCCTTAATAATTTGAGTAATAATTGCAGCTTTAGACGGATCCATCACATTGAACACTTCAGCTCTTTCATCATCTTTCATTTCCAGCATAATTTCTGCAGCTTCATAATCTTCTAGTTGTTCAATGATGGCAGCAGCCGGCTTTTCATCCATTTCACTATACGTCTTGGCTAATGATTTAATATCTGCTTGTCGTTTTTCTTCAGAAATTGCTTCAGCTTGTATTTGTTCATTCAATTGGTCAATTTCAACTTGAAATTGCTCGATTTGCTGATCCTTTTGTTCTATCAGTTTGTTTAAATTTGCGAGTTGTGCTTCTTTATTTTGCAAATCTGCTCGCAGTAAAAAAGGATCTTCTTCAGGAGATACACCTTCTGAATCGAAAACAGCAGATAACACCGGTACTTTATTTACAACTTCATTTTTCAAATCAAAAACATTAACACCTAACATTATTAAAACAATTAAAACGATCGTTATAGCTGTTAACAACGGAAATACAATAACGAAGAAAAACCATTGCAACTTACTATGTTTTTTTTCAATTTGCTCCATAAACACACCTAACTTCCGCGATGCATGTATTGTTGAATCGAAATCTCATCCATCAGTTTTTTCTCTTCAAATTTCAATGATTCTTGATGGGAATTCCACTGATTTTCTTTAATTCTCTCAAATTTCTTCACTTCTATGTTTTTTTCAACTAACTTTACTTCTTTCACATTCATCTTTTCACGAGATTGGGCCACAAGCTGTTGAACATGCATGATAGACTGTTCTAATGATTTAATAAAACGTTCCGTTTGCTGAATTTCAGAAATAGAAATCTTTTTTCTAATTTGAGTATGTTTAACAGATTCAAGATCCTCTTTCTTTTTAAGTAGCTCATAGAGTCTTTGACCTACCTCTTGAAAAGCTTTTACAGCTTCATTATATTCTCCAACACTTTCATCTTTTTCTCGTTCTTTTAAATTCATAATTTTTTCAAGCTTAAACTGATAAGACATGGTTTCCCCATCACCCTTTTTTCATCAGTTGTATTAATGATTCAACCGCTTCAGATTTTGAAACATTCTCATGTACTTGTTGTTTTAGAAAAGAAATAATCTGTGGATGATAGCTAATTGCTTCATCAATTTCTTTAGATGAGCCACGCTTATAAGCACCGATGTTAATTAAATCTTCTGACTCAACATATTTAGCTAATAAGTTCCTTAGCTGCTCTGCTGATCGTCTATGATCTTCATTCACAATATTATTCATAACACGACTTACACTTTTAAGAACATTAATAGCTGGAAACTGTCCCTTATTCGCAAGATTTCTATCTAACACAAAGTGTCCATCTAAAATTCCTCGCACAGTATCTGAAATTGGTTCATTTAAATCATCACCATCTACTAACACCGTATAAAAGGCTGTTATCGTACCTAATTGATTTGTACCCGTTCTCTCTAATAACCGTGGTAAAATAGAAAAAACAGATGGTGTATATCCTTTTGTTGTTGGAGGCTCTCCTACAGCTAGACCTACTTCACGTTGCGCCATTGCAACTCGTGTTACTGAATCCATCATAAACATAACATTATGGCCTTTATCACGGAAATACTCAGCAATGGCTGTTGCAGTGTATGCCCCTTTTATTCTCATTAAAGCAGGTTGATCAGAAGTGGCGACTACAACGATTGATTTTTTAAGCCCTTCTGGACCCAAATCTCTTTCGATAAACTCACGAACTTCTCTACCACGCTCTCCGATTAACGCAATCACATTAATATCTGCTTCAGTATTTCGTGCTATCATACCTAATAAAGTACTTTTTCCAACACCACTACCGGCAAATATACCAACTCGTTGGCCTTTTCCTACTGTTAACATGCTATCTATCACACGCACTCCAACTTCAATTTCTTCACTAATTGGTGGTCGTTTCATTGGATTCGGTGGAGATTGTTCTGTTGGAACGGCAGTTAAACCTTTTGGTAATGTAGATTCATCTAATGGATTGCCAAGTGAATCTATTACATTACCTATTAGATCCGCACCTACTTTTACTTGTAAAGGTTCATCAGTTGCTTCAACTAAACTGCCCGGTGATATTTCTTGTACACTCGTGAATGGCATTAATATCACATTTTCATCTCGAAATCCAACTACTTCTGCTTTCACCTTTCGCTTCTGCAAACCACCAACATGAATGTAGCAAAGATCACCAACTGATGCTTCAGGTCCCTTTGATTCAATCATTAAACCAACTACACGTATTACTTTTCCAAACCGTTTATATGGATCAATCAGTTCTAATTTGGGAATTAATTCAGTTGCCTTCATTCCCATTCTCCTCTTCTAATATTTGAAGTAGCTTTATTTTAATTTCATTTAACTGACTATCCACACTTGCATCGATTCGACCGAATGATGATTCAATCTTACATTGGTATTCTTGTAAATCATCATCTGGAAAAATGTACAACTCTGCTGTTGGATGAGTAAATAGTGCTAGTAATTCTTCTTTTTGAGACACAACAAATTCAAAGTTAGATGGATGCACGTGTATTTGAATATTTTGATGTTCTTTCACTTCTTTAATAACACGTCTTACTAAGTTAAGAAATACTTCTGGTTGTTCAGTAAGCTTTATATCTAAGATTTTTTCAGCAACCTTCATCGCAAGTAATAAGATCGTGCTCTCAGATTCAACAAGATGTTTTGCGTAATCTTCTTTAGATGTTTCGACAATTCGCTTCGCCTCATCAATTATGTCTGTATACTGCTGGTGAGCTTCATCGCTCCCTTGTTCAAAACCAGCAGTATAGCCTTCATCCCTGGCTTGTTCAATGAATTGCTGCCTTTCATTTTCCCAATTCAATCGCTCTTGCTCCACTTGTTGAAGAATTTGTTCTGAATATTGTTCAGCCTCTCTATGTATTCGTTCTGCTTCATGTTGAGCTTCTTCAACAAGTTGTTTAGCTTCTTGTTCTTTTTCTAATAGAATTTGAGAATCAATTTTGTCGACTGATTCATCTTGTTCGTTTACTTCATTTAGCTCTGTAGAAAAAGGACGTAGTTCAATTAGCCTCTTCTTCTCTGATATAATTGGTACTGTTTTCACTTTTTTTGATTCGGTTAATTTAGACAATGATGTCATCACCACCACCACGAGCTATAACAATTTCACCAGCTTCTTCTAAGCGGCGTATCGTTGCTACAATACGTGTTTGTGCTTCTTCTACATCCTTAAGTCGGACAGGACCCATAAATTCCATTTCATCTTTAAAGGTTTCAGCCATACGCTTAGACATATTTTTAAACAGAACATCTTTCACTTCTTCACTAGACACCTTAAGCGCAAGCATTAAATCTTCGTTCTCACAATCACGTACAATACGCTGAATTGCACGGTTGTCGAGCGTAACAATATCCTCGAATACGAACATACGCTTCTTAATTTCTTCCGCAAGCTCAGGGTCTTGAATTTCAAGTGCGTCAAGAATCGTTCTTTCAGTGCTTCGATCAACACCGTTCAATACTTCCACAACAGCTTCGATTCCACCCGTTTGAGTATAATCTTGTGTAACAGTCGCTGAAAGCTTTCGCTCTAAAATTTGCTCAACCTCATTTATAATTTCAGGTGATGTACTCTCCATCACAGCAATTCTCTTTGCTACTTCTGCTTGCACTTCTTGTGGAAGTTCAGACAAGATTTGGCCTGCTTGTTCAGGAGCAAGATATGACAACACTAATGCGATTGTTTGCGGATGCTCGTTCTGAATAAAATTTAAGATTTGAGCTGGATCAGCTTTCCTCGCAAAATCAAATGGACGAACTTGTAATGAAGCTGTTAATCGATTTATTATGTTTGCTGCTTCTTCTGCTCCTAATGCTTTTTCAAGGACTGTTTTTGCATAACCAATCCCGCCTTGAGAGATATAATCTTGAGCTAAGGCAATTTGATGAAACTGGTCAAGAATTTGTTCCTTTTGACCATTGTCTACCTTTTTAACACTCGAAATTTCGAGGGTAAGTTTCTCAATCTCTTCTTCACTTAAATGCTTATATACTTGAGCCGATACATCCGGTCCAAGTGAGATAAGTAAAATGGCTGCCTTTTGTCGGCCTGTTAAATCCCCAGGACTTTTCGCCATTTCTCATTCCCCCTAATCATCTGCTAACCATGAACGTAATAACTTGGCAAATTCATCTGGCTTTTCTTTCGCTAATTTTTCTAATTGTTTACGTCTTGCCATACCTTCAGTCTCAGGCTCCTGACTTAAATCTGGAAGCTCTTCGAATACAGGTAGTTCTTCTTCAACTTCACTTTGATTTAATCTTCTACGGCGCATAATGAGTACGATTGCAATTACAAGTAACGTGAACAGTATACCCGCAGCAATATATACCCATGTTGGGATTGCTACCCCTTCAGGTTGAAATTCAACCTTACCATTAAATTTTTGAACAGAAACAAATACTTTACTATCAAGTTCTTCATCTGACATTTGAGCAACAAAATCATCATCAACCGTTGTCCTTACCATAGTTGTTAATAATTGTTGAATATCATCAATACGTTCTTGTGGTAAAGACGTGTCATCATCTGGATTAGGTGGCTCAACCATCACTTGAATGCCAAGATCTCGAATTTTGTAAGGACTTTCAGAGATTTCTTTTCTTATACGGTTAAAATCACTATTAATCCGTTCTTCAGTTCTCTCATAATTCCCATTATCTTCATCATCTATCTCAGCGACATTAGGAATATCTCCTTGACCAGTTCCAACCTCTCCACCTACTACCGCTCCATTGCCAGTATACGTTTCTTCAATCTTCTCAACACTAACAGCAATGGATTCAAGATCCTCACTTACAGGTTGAACGATGTTTTCTTCACGATTTTCTTTCGTGAAATCAACATCAGTCGTAACAGAAACTACAACTTTATCATAACCCATGATTGTTCCAAGCATTTTCTGTACTTCTCTTTGAAGGTCTTTCTCGATATCTTCTTTAATACTTTGTTGTTGAACATAAGTTTCTCCTACCGATGGAGTATTATTTGAATTTTCTGGCTCAAAATACTCAAACATCTGGTTCATAATGACGATATTTTCAGTAGGTAGATTAGGAACACTTTTCGAAACGAGATGATATAAGGACTGAATTTGTTCTGATGTAAATCGATAGCCTTGTTCTTGTTTAATAACTACAGAAGCAGTTGCTGTTTGTTCATCTGAACTTAAGAATACATTTTCTTCCGGTTGGCTAATCATTACATTTGCATTTTCAATCCCATCAATCCCACTAATTAATTTTGCTAATTCAGTTTGGATTGCAGCAGTCTCCATAACTCTGAATTCATTATCTGTCATACCAAAGCCTGCATTTTGTCCAAAAAAGGAATAATCTATGTTCCCGCTGTTTGGTATACCTTCTGCTGCCAATTCAACCATTAAAACGTCTGCTTGAGACTCTGGAACGTAAATTGTTGTACCATTATCACGAATTTCAGATTTAATTCCCTTTGTATCCAATTGTTCCTTGATTTGCCCAGTTTCTTGAGCTGTTAAGTTAGTATACAAAGGAACAAGATTCGGTCTAGATGCGTATGTTGTTACTATAATAATAAGTGCTATTACAAATACAAATGAACCGATCATTAATACCTTTTGAATGTTAGTTCTACCATTCCAAAAATCTAGTATTCTATTTTTTATTTGAAGTAACTTTTCATTCATAATTTCCCCCGACTAACGCTTGTTCTATTTCTATGTATAATCATGTTATAAAAGCTATTATACTTGCATGCGCATTATTTCACGGTATGCTTCAATTACTTTATCACGAACTTCAACCGTTAGTGTTCTAGTAACACTAGCTTTTTGAGATGCAATCATTACAGTATGTAGATCTGTTATTTCACCTTTTATGAACTTGGTTGTCATTTCATCCGACTTTATTTGTGTTTCATTCACGTTATCAAGTGCTTGTTTGAAAGCCGTAGAAAACTGTGATTGTGCTTCAGCAGGTGTAATCTTTTTCATTTGATTTTGCTGTGGTTTAAGAATATGAGTTACAGGCTGAAAGTTTGTCGTTTTCATCATCTATTCTCCTTACTTCTTTACTTCCCAATTTCTAATGCTTTCATCAACATATTTTTTGATGCATTTAAAGCAGTTACGTTCGCTTCATAAGAACGTGTTGCACTCATTAAATCAATCATTTCTTGTAAAGGATCAACATTGGGATACTGAACATAACCTTCATCATTTGCGTCAGGATGACTAGGGTTGTATACGAGTTTAAATGCTGCCTCATCTTCTGTTACAGCACTTACCTTAACACCTTGTCCTTGTGACTTAGAATTTCCAACTGCTACAGATAAATAGTTTGAAAACTTCCCTTCATTCGGTTTAAACTCTACCATTTTTCGTCGATAGGGCTGCCACTCACCATTTTCAAAATTGGCTCGCGTCGTATCGGCATTCGCTAAGTTAGAAGAAATAACATCCATACGAAAGCGCTGAGCTGTTAATGCTGAAGCAGAGGTGTTCAAGCTATGAAATACTGTCATTGTTATTGTCCTCCTTTGATTGCTTGCTGCAATCCTCTGAACTTGCCATTCAATCGTTCAACAAGAGCATCATAGTAAATTTGATTTTTTGCCATTTCAGCCATTTCTTTATCAATATCGACATTATTCCCATTGTGATTATATGAAGTATTGTTCATCGAACGAATTGCATATGATTGGTTCGAATTTGATATAAATTCATTATGTCGTACATCCGTACGTTTTGCTTGAAGCTGCCTATGAAATTCATCTTTAAAAGAGACACTTTTCGCTTTATAGTTTGGTGTATCGACATTTGAGATATTGTTGGAAATCACACGTTGCTTAGCCGCAGAATAAGAAAGTGACGTTTCCAACTTACTTATTACGTTGTTTGAAAATAAATTCATCTTCAACCCCCTTACTCGACAATATCTGAGCGAATTATCTATTTTTATACTTTAATCTCTGTTTTCATTTTAAGTTATAGCATATTGCATGTCTATACAATCCTCTTATCAAATCTATAAATCGTCGTAAAGCACTACTTCCTAATTAAGGTATTATATATACATTTAGGTAATGTTTCCTTTTAAAACTTATGTTTCATTATTTTGAAAATCAACAAATGATGTTTCGACATAATCTCTAAGCTTTTTTCCCATTTCGATATTACTACAAATACCTAGATGATTGTTAGTTTACACTATCATCATTGAATAAACACCATGCCATAAACCCTTACTCTATCATACATAATCAATAAATATGATTTTAAAAAACAGTATACATCCGAGTGAATATAAAAGTTTCTCTAATGAAAAAACACCCGACAAAAGTCGGATGTTTTATTAGTTTTCTTAGTTTGTTTTTAGTTTTTCTAATTCATTTAGGAACTTATCATTCAATACTTTAATGTACGTACCTTTCATACCAAGGGAACGTGATTCTATAACTCCAGCACTTTCCAGCTTACGTAACGCATTAACAATTACCGAACGAGTAATACCAACACGATCAGCAATCTTACTTGCTACGAGAAGACCTTCGTTACCATTGAGTTCCTCAAAAATATGTTCGATTGCTTCAAGTTCACTATATGATAGAGAACTAATTGCCATTTGTACAACTGCTTTACTACGAGCCTCATATTCAATTTCTTCTGTTTTTTCATGGAGAATTTCCATACCTACTACTGTTGAGCCATATTCAGCTAACACTAAATCATCATCTGAAAAGGCTTGATCAACACGCGCAAGAATTAACGTACCAAGACGTTGTCCTCCCCCATTAATAGGCACAATAGTTGTTAAACCATTGCTGAATAATCCTTTTTCTTCAACAGGGAAAGCAGTATACTCACTTTCAATATCTAAGTTTGAAGATGTTTCAGTTACATTAAATAGGCTGTTCGTATATGTTTCTGGGAATTGACGGTCCGTTAGCATTTTCTTCATTCGCTCATTTTCAATCTCTTGATTGACAGCAAAACCTAATAGTTTACCACGACGACTTACTACAAACACATTTGCTCCCATTACATTACTTAGCGTTTCTGCCATTTCCTTAAAATTAACAGATTTACCCGATGTCTTTTGAATCATTGCGTTAATTCTTCTTGTTTTCTCTAACAATTTCATTGATGTGTTCCTCCTAATTGCTTCCTTATATATTGTTTGATTGCTACTAGTACATTCACTAAAGAATATATTGACTTAAATCTCTATTTTTCGCAATATTCCCTAATTTCTCTTCTACATATTGTGGTGTAATCGTAATTTTATCCATAGTTACATCAGGTGCTTCAAATGAAAGCTCTTCTAAAAGGCGTTCTAATATTGTATGTAGCCGTCTTGCACCAATATTTTCTGTTTCTTGATTCACTTCATGTGCGATCATCGCAATCTTATGAATAGCATCGTCAGAAAATTCAACATTTATTCCTTCAGTACCTAATAAACTTTGATATTGTTTTATAATTGCATGATCTGGCTCTATTAATATACGCATGAAATCCTCAACAGTTAGTTTTTCAAGCTCAACCCTGATCGGAAAACGACCTTGCAACTCTGGTATTAAATCAGAAGGTTTTGCCATATGAAAAGCACCCGCTGCAATAAACAATATGTGGTCAGTCTTGATTGGTCCGTACTTCGTATTTACTGTAGAACCTTCAACAATCGGTAGTATATCCCTTTGCACACCTTCTCGCGAAACATCAGCGGACTGTTGGCCTTTACCTGCTACTTTATCGATTTCGTCAATAAAGATAATTCCTGATTGTTCTGCTTTTATAACCGCTTCTTGTGATACCTCATCCATATCAATCAACTTTTGTGCTTCTTCTTGAGTTAAAACTTTTCTTGCTTCTTTAACTGTTAGCTTACGACGTTTTTTTCGTTTTGGCATTAATCCGCTTAACGCATCTTGCATATTCATGCCCATCTGCTCCATGCCAGAACCTTGCAGCATATCAAACATCGAATTTTGCTGTTGTTCTTCGACTTCAACATTGATCATATGGTCTTCAAGTTCACCTAATGCAAGTTGATGTTCCATTCTTTGACGCTCAGAGCGAATATTTTGATCATCTGTAGTTGATTCTTCCTCTTGTTGACCAGTCTGATTCCCAAACAACATTTCAAGCGGATTATTATATTTTGCTTGTTTTTTCTTTTGAGGCACAAGTAGCTCAACAATTCTTTTATTTGCGTTTTTTTCAGCTTTTTCTTTAACTTGATTCATTTTTCCTTCTTTTACAATTCGTACAGACGTTTCAACTAAATCACGTACCATCGATTCAACATCACGTCCTACATAACCAACCTCAGTAAATTTTGTAGCTTCCACTTTCACAAAAGGAGAACCAGTAAGCTTCGCTAAACGACGAGCAATCTCCGTCTTCCCTACACCAGTTGGTCCAATCATAATGATATTTTTAGGGACTACCTCGTCACGTAATTCTTCAGGAAGTAAGCTTCGACGATATCTATTACGAAGCGCAACTGCAACCGCTCGCTTTGCTTGCTTTTGTCCAATAATGAATTGGTCAAGCTTTCCGACAATTTGTCTAGGGGTCAATGATTGTTTCATTTCAATCCCTCCACTTTACAATTCTTCAACGATCACTTGATCGTTTGTATATACACAAATTTCTCCAGCCGTTTCAAGTGATGCTCGCGCGATTTCTTTTGCAGTTAAATGTTCACCAGCATGTTTCATAAGAGCCCTTCCTGCTGAAAGAGCATAGTTCCCACCAGATCCAATCGCTAAAATACCATCGTCCGGTTCAATGACTTCACCAGTGCCCGAAACTAACAATATGTCCTCTTTGTTCATCACAATCAACATCGCTTCTAATCGTCGTAGTACTTTGTCACTTCGCCATTCTTTAGCAAGTTCAACTGCAGCTCGTTTTAAGTTACCGTTATATTCATCAAGCCTTCCCTCAAACTTTTCATAAAGGGTGAAAGCATCTGCAACGGAACCAGCAAATCCTGCAATTACTTTCCCTTGATATAACTTACGAACTTTGCGAGCAGAATGTTTCATTACAACTGCATTGCCAAATGTAACTTGCCCATCTCCCGCCATTGCACATTGACCATTATGGTGAATTGCAAAAATTGTTGTCGCATGGAAAGTTTGTTCCAAGATTTTACCTCCTTATTAACATGCATCACTAGAGTTCAAATCGCTTGCAAATATAGAAAAATAAAGCGATTGCTATTCTCTTTTAACATGTCTGTGTCACATCATTTATTTCATCTAACTAATAGCTAGAACTATAAAATTACTGCAATTGTGACATGGACCTTATTATAAAAAATGATATTCCTACTTAAATTATGCACGAGGGTGATGATTCATATAAACCTTTTGCAAATGTTCTTTCGTTACATGAGTATAAGTCTGTGTAGTCGAAAGGTGCTCATGCCCTAACAATTCCTGAACAGATCTTAAGTCAGCACCTTCGTTTAATAAATGCGTTGCAAAAGTGTGTCTTAACATGTGTGGGCTGACCTTAATCGTTAGACTTGCCTTCTCAACAAGCTTGCTTAAGATGTATCGAATGCCTCTTTCTGTAAGTCGTTTTCCGCGTGAATTTACAAAAAGGAAGTTGTGCTCGTCTGAAGCCTTTTGCAAAAAATTTCGCCTTCCTTGATCAATATAACGATGTAAAGCTTGCTCAGCAAAAGAGCCGAACGGTATATAACGTTCCTTTCGCCCTTTCCCTTTCACTAAAACTGTACCTACAAAAAAGTCAACATCTGAAATTCGTAGTGCACAACATTCACTAATTCGCATTCCAGTTGCATATAACATCTCTAATATCGCCTGATCACGTTGACCAGATGGTGTAGAAAGATCACATACAGAAAATAGTTGCTCTAATTCCTCCATATATAGAAATTTCGGTAACTGTCTCTCATTTTTAGGGAGAGCAGCATAAATAAATGGATTTTCCTCAACTTCTACTTCACGTACTAAGAAGCGAAAGAAACTTCTTAATGCTGAAATTTTACGTGCAACTGTTTTTCTGGCATACTTTTTCTCATGTAAATGGGTGTAGTAGAGTCTCACTGTAAAATGAGAAACAGCAGCAAAACTGGTAAGTTCCTGCTGCTTCATAAAACGAACAAAGTCATCAATGTCTTTTTCGTAAAACTCAAGCGTATATGGTGAACAATTTTTTTCAATTTGCAAATATTCAATGAATGAGCGAATTTGTTCTTTTTGTATCCCCAATTTTCACACCTCTTTTAGGCTTCTAAATGGTATCATAGAATGCTCACCAATTGCAATGTAATCTCAAACATTTTTGGAAAAATTCTGAATTGTTTCCACCGCTCGATTTGCCAATGCTTCATTACGTTCTTTTTTGTTTCGAATTTTCTTTTCTAAAGGTAAGAAAAGTCCGAAATTTGCATTCATAGGCTGGAAGTTTTTCTGATTAGCCTCAGTTATATAACGGGCCATACTTCCAATTGCAGATTCTGCTGGAAATACAAGTGGTTCTTTCCCTACCGCTACTAAAGCCGCGTTAATACCTGCTACTAAACCAGAAGCTGCTGATTCTACATATCCTTCAACGCCTGTCATTTGACCTGCAAAAAATAAATCATCTCTATCGTTATATTGATATGTCTTTTTCAACAAGTTAGGAGAGTTGATAAACGTATTTCTATGCATCACACCGTAACGGACAATCTCAGCATTTTCAAGCCCTGGAATCAAGTTGAGCACCTCTTTTTGCGGTCCCCATTTCAAATGCGTTTGAAACCCAACGATATTATACAACGTTCCAGCTCCATCATCTTGACGCAATTGCACGACTGCGTACGGTCGTTTCCCTGTACGAGGATCCTCAAGTCCAACAGGTTTCATTGGGCCAAACAGCATCGTTTTCTTTCCACGTGAAGCCATTACTTCAATTGGCATACAACCTTCAAAAAATATTTCTTTTTCAAACTCTTTTAATGGAACTGTTTCTGCAGCAATCAACGCTTCATAAAATCGGTCAAATTCTTCTTCATTCATCGGGCAATTTATATATGCTGCTTCACCTTTATCGTATCGGGATTTTAAATATGCTTTCTCCATGTCGATACTATCTTTTTCAATAATTGGTGCTGCTGCATCATAGAAATAAAGATATTCACCTGTCAATTGTTTCAAATTCGCTGACAATTCATCTGAAGTTAGTGGACCTGTAGCGATAACAGTTACTCCAGCAGGAATTTCCTTTACCTCTTCATTATATACAGTGACGTTCGGATGATTCTTCACTCTTTCAGTGACAAGTTGTGAAAATTCATGACGATCTACAGCAAGTGCCCCACCTGCGGGAACTTGACATTCATCAGCTGCTGAAATAATCACAGAATCTAAGTGTCTCATCTCTTCCTTTAACACACCTACAGCGTTTGTAAGTGTATTCGCCCTTAATGAATTACTACAAACTAATTCAGCGAATTTGTCCGTATGGTGTGCTGGTGTTTGTCTAACTGGTCGCATTTCATATAAATTAACTTTAATTCCTCTTTTCGCAATTTGCCATGCTGCTTCACTTCCAGCTAGTCCAGCACCAATGACATTAACTATACGTTCGGTCATTTTTATTCCTCCTTCTTACATTCCCACTCATTACTAACGATTCATTTATGACGTGTAAATTAATTCTTTCAACCAACCATCTATTACGTATAAAAGTTCAACTCTACTAATGAATGTTTTACTTAAAATCCCTTTGAATATTATTTCGTAAAAAAGTATGCCATCACAAGAAGTTTCAAATGTTAACATAACAATTCTAGATGTGAGACGACAGTATCTTAACAGAAAGAGTATTGATGAGCAAGTATTATCATTATTTTCGTAAGATTTCAATGAAATGACACATTTTTTCACTATATAACAATACAATTCAAATCAATAATAAAAATAAAAAATGTAGGGATACAATATCAATCGCATCCCTACATTTTTTATTCTTGCGCTTCTTCCTTAAAATCACAATCACTACATTGCACTTGAGTACCTTTTTTTGTTTTCTTCTCAACGAGATAATTAGAACATTTTGGACAATTTCGTGCCAATGGTTTATCCCAAGAAAGAAATTCACACTCTGGATAACGGTCACAACCATAAAAGATTCGTTTTTTCTTACTTTTTCTCTCAACAATGTTTCCTTCATTACAAGTTGGACACTTTATGCCGATGTCTTTAATAATTGGTTTTGTATTTCTACATTCAGGAAAGTTTGAGCATGCCATGAACTTTCCATAACGACCCATTTTAAATACCATCGGATTCCCGCATTCTTCACAATCTTCCCCAGCAGGTTCATCTTTTATTTCCACTTGTTGCATCTCTTTATCTGCTACTTCTACTCTTTTTTCAAACCCTTGGTAAAACTGATCAATAATCTTTACCCAGTCTTCTTTACCTTCTTCAATTTCATCAAGATCTGCTTCCATCTTTGCTGTAAAATCAGTATCGATAATTTCTGGGAAAAACTCCATGACTAGATCAAGAACAATTCCGCCAAGCTCAGTTGGAATAAAGCGCTTATTATCCAATGATACATAATTTCTTCGCTGAATCGTATCCAACGTTGGCGCATAAGTAGAAGGACGACCAATCCCTAATTCTTCAAGCGTTTTCACGAGACGTGCTTCCGTATATCGTGGTGGTGGTTGTGTAAAGTGCTGTTTCGGGTCGATGTTTTCAGATTTAACATTCATACCTTCCTCTAGATTAGGTAGAATCTTATCCTCTTCCTTTTTATTATCATCGTTACCTTCAATATACACTTTCATAAAACCTGGGAACTTCACCTTAGACCCAGTAGCTCTGAAAATAACACCATTATCTTCTAAATTAACTGTCATTGTATCCATAATCGCTGCAGTCATTTGACTTGAGACAAACCTCTCCCAAATCAATCTGTACAAACGAAGTTGATCACGTTTTAGTACTGTTTTTAATGAAGAAGGTGTACGCAAAGTCGATGTTGGACGTATAGCTTCATGGGCATCTTGTGTTTTTGTACCTTTTTTATCACTTTGCTGACGTCGTTGCATATATTCGTTTCCATACTTCTCTTCAATAAAACTAGCTACTTCTTCTTGAGCTGTATTTGAAATGCGTGTTGAGTCTGTTCTCATGTACGTAATTAAACCAACAGTACCATCTTTTCCACCTAAATCGATTCCTTCGTAAAGTTGCTGAGCAAGCATCATCGTTTTCTTTGCTCTAAAGTTCAATTTACGTGCAGCCTCCTGCTGTAAAGAGGACGTCGTAAATGGAGGTGCTGGGTTACGCTTTCTCTCTTTCTTTTTTACACTTTCAATTTGGAACGCTTCACCTTTTAATTGCTGTAATACACGATCAACATCTTCTTTTGTCTTTAGCTCTGTCTTTTTACCGTCTACACCGTAAAAGTTTGCTTCAAACTCTTCACCATCTTTATTTAACAGCGCTTTAATTGTCCAATATTCTTCTGGTTGGAAATCTTTAATTTCTTTTTCTCTATCAATGATTAAACGTAGAGCAACCGATTGTACACGACCAGCACTAAGACCCTTTTTAACCTTTTTCCAAAGAATTGGACTAATGTTATATCCAACGAGTCTATCTAAAATTCGTCGTGCCTGTTGAGCATCCACAAGATTCATATTAATCGCTCGTGGGTGTTTAAATGATTCTTTAATCGCATCTTTCGTAATTTCATTAAATACAACCCGACAGTCTGAATGCTCATCAATATTTAAACTATGAGCGAGATGCCATGCAATTGCTTCCCCTTCGCGATCGGGATCGGCTGCAAGAAAGACTTTTTTTGCTTTCTTTGCAGCTGTTTTTAATTCTTTCATAACGGGGCCTTTGCCTCGAATTGTAATATATTTTGGTTCAAATTGATTTTCAACATTGACGCCCATCTGACTTTTTGGTAAGTCACGAACATGACCCATAGACGCCTTTACTTTGTATTTTTTTCCAAGATATCGTTCAATCGTCTTTGCTTTAGCTGGTGATTCAACGATAACAAGATAATCTGCCATAACGAATAGTCCCCCCAAAGAGGTAAAGTAAAATCTTAACTATTATTAAATACTTTTTCACGTTTTGTCAAACATCATTTCTTAATTTTTCAATCAAATTGCGTTTTTTTTGCCCTTTTTTAACTATTTTATATGTGATTATTCCGTCAATTCCGATAATATGTCAGTTGAATTTTGTACAAGTTTTGCACCTTGTTGTATTAAAAAATTTGTTCCTTCTGCATTTGGTTCATGAATTGACCCTGGTATTGCAAAAACTTCTCTTCCTTGTTCAAGAGCTTGATCAGCAGTTATGAGTGATCCGCTCTTTTTTTTTGCTTCAACGACGAGAACACCTCTCGTTAAACCACTTATAATACGATTTCTAGCTGGAAAATGCCACTTTTGCGGACGTGTGTATGGTGGATATTCTGACAGAAGAAGATGGTGTTTGGCAAGTGTTTCGGAGAAAGAAATATGTTTTCTTGGGTAAATATAGTCAAATCCAGAACCTATAACCGCTACTGTGTCTCCATTGAACTCACAGGTGATTTTGTGTGCCAAAGTATCCACTCCATACGCTAAACCACTTGTAATCATATACTCATTGTCTATTAAATCAGGAAGAATTTTTCTCAATGATTCGACAGCATTTGTAGTCGGTGTTCGAGAACCTACTACACCAATCGACTTTTTACGACAAGATATTTCTAACTTACCCTTTGCATATAGTACCCAAGGTGGATCAAATATTTGTCTTAATAATAGAGGAAACTCGTTATCAAATAAAGTAATGATTTTTACACCCTTTTGTTTACAAGAAGATAAAAGCTGTTGAGGATTATTTGAATGGAATGACTGTAGAAATTGGCGTATTTGATTTGGTCTCATTTGAAAATATGTTCCTAAATCTGATTCACTAACGTTATCAAGAAATTTCAACGTTCTGTCATAAGTAATAAACCGTTTTAATGTACTCCAATATACCCCTTGACAACTATGTACATAGATTAATCTTTCACGTTCATTCAGTTTTATCCACCCCTTAAAATAGAATATATGTTCTTAAAAAGACCTCCGATAACGGAGGTCTTCATGTATAAATTAGTGCGTTTTACATTTATCGTAGATGCCTTTTTCTTTAATAACAGAAATTAATGTTTCTCCCATTACTGATGGTGTTTCAGCAACTTGGATACCACATTCATTCATAACGCGAATCTTTTCGTCTGCTGTACCTTTTCCACCAGAGATAATGGCACCAGCATGGCCCATACGCTTACCTGGAGGCGCTGTGCGTCCACCTATAAAGCCAACTACAGGTTTAGTCATATTTGCTTTAATCCACTCTGCTGCCTCTTCCTCAGCTGTACCACCAATCTCACCGATCATGATAACTGCATACGTATCTTCGTCTTCATTGAAAGCTTTTAATACATCAATAAAATTTGTACCATTAACAGGATCGCCACCAATTCCAACAGCCGTTGATTGACCAATACCTGCTTCAGATAGCTGATGAACTGCTTCATATGTAAGCGTACCAGAACGTGATACAACACCAACATGACCTTTTTTATGAATGTAACCAGGCATAATACCAATTTTACACTCTTCTGGAGTAATAACTCCTGGGCAGTTTGGCCCAACAAGACGAGTTTTCTTACCTTCCATAAAACGCTTAACTTTAATCATATCATTAACTGGAATACCTTCTGTAATACAAATTGCAAGGTCCATGTCTGCATCAACAGCTTCCATGATTGCATCTGCAGCAAATGCTGGTGGTACATAAATTACTGATGCTGTTGCACCTGTTTTTTCGACAGCATCAGATACTGTATCAAATACAGGCACTCCTTCTACTTCACTACCACCTTTACCAGGTGTTACACCACCGACAATTTTCGTACCATATTCAAGCATTTGGCTTGTATGGAAACGTGCAGTTGAACCAGTAATCCCTTGCACGATAACTTTTGTGTCTTTATTAATGAAAACGCTCATTTTACCTACCCCGCCTTTCTATTTTACTTGAGATACGATCTTTTCTGCTCCGTCAGCCATTGATTCTGCTGCAGTTATATTCAAACCTGATTCTTGAAGAATCTTCTTACCTTGATCTACGTTAGTACCTTCAAGACGTACAACGAGTGGAAGCTCTAAACCAACTTGTTTCGTTGCTTCTACTACTCCTTGTGCAATAACATCACATTTCATGATACCACCGAAGATATTAACGAAAATTCCTTTTACATTTTTATCAGAAAGGATAATTTTAAATGCTTCTGTAACTTTCTCAGCTGTTGCACCGCCCCCAACATCTAGGAAGTTAGCCGGGTCACCGCCATAGTGCTTAATGATGTCCATTGTTGCCATAGCAAGACCTGCACCATTTACCATACAACCAATGTTACCATCAAGAGCGATGTAACTAAGATCATATTTTGACGCTTCAATTTCCTTTGTATCTTCTTCATCAAGGTCACGGTACTCTAAGATATCTTTTTGACGATATAATGCGTTTGAATCAAAGTTCAATTTTGCATCAAGTGCCATTACTTTACCATCACCTGTTGTAACAAGTGGATTGATTTCAGCAATTGAACAATCTTTTTCTTCGAAAACGCGGTATAATCCCATCATAAACTTAACTGCTTGACCAACTAATTCTTTTGGAATATTGATGTTGAACGCTAAGCGACGTGCTTGGAAACCTTGTAATCCTACAACTGGATCAATATATTCTTTAAAGATTTTTTCTGGTGTTTTTTCTGCCACTTCTTCAATTTCTGTACCGCCTTCTTCTGAAGCCATCATTGCGATACGTGAAGTTGCACGGTCAAGTACAAGACCTACATAATATTCTTTCTTAATGTCACATCCCTCTTCAATAAGCAAGCGCTTAACTTCCTTACCTTCAGGACCTGTTTGATGTGTAACAAGTGTCTTACCGAGAATTTCATCTGCATATGCTTTAACTTCATCCAAGTTTTTCGCGACTTTAACTCCCCCTGCTTTACCGCGACCACCTGCATGAATTTGCGCTTTGACTACAGTGACGTCAGTTCCTAGTTCTTTAGCAGCTTCTACTGCTTCATCCACTGAAAACGCAACTTTACCATTTGGAACTGCTACCCCATATTTTCTGAGGATTTCTTTTCCCTGATACTCATGGATATTCATTCTCCATCCTCCTATCGTATGTATGTACAAAAGACTTACGTTATTCATTGTAAGTAATAAGTTGCCCGCTGTCTAGATTTCTACATAAAACAATGATATCAATTTTTAAAAAAACTAGAATTATCGCAAAATGAAACGGATTTACTTATTACATGTCGAAAATAGCATAAAAAAATCGAATAGCAAACGTATTTGCGCATTCGATTTCACTCATTATCCATATTTTGGTCTAACCTATAAACAAACGAAAAAACTTCTGCAACAGCCTGATAGAGGTCTTCTGGAATAGTTTCATTTATCTCTAATTTACCGAGAAGTTCTACTAGTGATGGGTCTTCTTGAATGGGGATATTAGATGACTTTGCTGTTTCAATTATATTCTCAGCAACGACACCTTTCCCCTTTGCAATCACTTTAGGTGAATTCTCGGTTTTCTCTTTATACGTTAAAGCGACAGCTTGTATTCGTTGTTCGTTGTTATGTTTCATATTTTAAAATCCACTCCAGTATAGGAATTTCGATTCATCTTAACTTCAGGATGTTTTACAGGTAAATGGGGGTTTAATTTTATATTTCGTTCATCCTTAGGTTTAATAACCTTTAAGTGTGACAATATATATCCAAGTTTTTCAAGATTCTCCTTTAATAGTGGCTCCATTAATTTCGTTAAAACATCTAATTGTTCTGTTTCATTATAGATTTCGATACTCATAACACGTTGTTGAACCTTCATGTCTACAACTGTTTGCTTCAAATGCTCTAAGTTTAGGTAGAAGAGTACACGACAAAATTCTGAGTCGATTTTTCCATTTTTTCGCTTTCTTCCACTCCATTGCATATGTAAATCTGTTGAATGACGACCCAAAGTCAATGGGATTTGCATATAACTATGCTGGATTGGTCCATTTTGTTCTAATGAAATTAATTGCTGACCTGTTAACCGTTGCAGTAATTGTTCTGCTCGCTCTTGTATCGGTTGAGGTAAATTTTCTTGATTCATTCTCAATAGTAGTGCCTTCATATTTTGAAGTTGCTCTTGTGTTACTACACTTTCATGAGTTTGTCTAAACAATACGTTTTCATGATTTAATCCTAACAAAGAAAAGATTTGTCGAAGTGACTTCACTGTTTCTCTAACATTATCAAAGGAAAGATCAGTTACTATTTCTTTTTGTAAAGAAAACAACACATCTACTTCTTCCACACTTAACATAAGAGCTGACAATAGTGGTGGTTGCTTCTCTGTATGTAAACCCTTCATTATCGTTCCAACTAATAGCTCAATAGCTCGCTTTTGTGAGTTTGCTGTTACATCTGTTTCAATAGCATGAAGGACATTTTGGATAAGTACTTTTTCATTTTTGTAAGCATTTACGTTATACTGCCCTAGTGACTCCTTAAGCTCTGAAGGTTGTTGCAATACTTGTGACAAATGTTGCTGAACGAGTCTCATTGCTTCGTTAGTAGACATCGAAAGAGGCGTAATACCACTTCTTTGCAGCAAATTATATGCACCCTGTTGTTGTGAACTTTCTTTAAGAGATGAAAATAATATTCGAATTAAAGCTAATGCTCGTTCCTCTTTAGAAGGTTTTGTCTGTATCTGCAATAACAATTCTGCTTCACTAGCTGTCAATGGCTTATTTGAGAACGAGTTAACAATACGGTTAACACTACTTTGAAGCTCTTTATTATTAGCGAAAATTCGATTCATGAAAAGCTCTATTGTCTGATATTTCAACTGCTTATCAGCTAATTTTTCTACATGTTTAAGCAATTCAGGTAGTGTATCTCGTAATAAAAGGGGATCAGATTTTAAATTAGTTAAGAGCTGTCGTAAAACTTGGGTAAGTTCCGCCTGCACTTTCTCGTTACTCTTCTCACCAAAAACACCGAGTTTTCTGAATATTGATTGAATAAGTCGTTGCTCATCATTGGTTCCATTTACCCATTTTTCTAGTAACTGATAAGTGCCTTCTAACTTGGAAAAATTAGTAGACTCTTTTCCTATCAGCTGTGTTAATAATAACTGTAAACCTCGAGTTGTTGATGTTTGATTGTTCATTTGGTTAAGCTGTTGCAATAACTCCTTTAGTTCGGTTGAAATGGGTTGATCGCTATAATAGGCTGTTAAACTTTGAAATATAGTTTTTGTAAAGGGTAGATTCCTTTCAAGCATCGTCTGAATTGATCGGAGTGCTTTATCCACATCATTAGTACTTTTTAACCATTCACTAGCAAGTTTAAGATTTTCTTTCGTAAATGGTAATCCTTCATTGGTAAGGTGCTGAATAAGTAATTGATTTTCTTTTGTAAGAGCTATCCCAAATTGCTTTAAAAGGGTTTGATTTGCTTGTCCTTGCTTAATCGTATTATCATTCTGAGAAATTGACTTATCAATTACTTTTAATTCAAGTAATTGATCATTCTGTTGCACTTGAAACCAATACCTCTTATCTGTTTGCAATGCTGTTTCGAGCTGTGCATATATTTTATTCTTTCCAATTTGCACAAGCGCAACATGTTTTGGAAAAAAACGTTCCACTTTCCCTTGAACAATTTGGCCAGCCTTAAATGTACGTATGTCTCGTTGTATTGGTTGCTTGCTCTTTATTAGAGACTGTAAATTGTTAATGTTCATTGTCTTTTCCCCTTTTACATAGGCTCTCTTACATATCAATTAACTCTTGAACACTTACATCAAATTACTTAGTCAAGTTTAATCATTTTTGAGGAGGGGACTTAACACATCCCCTTAAAAGTCCGAGCATTATCACCCAGAATATTCCACATTCAGTATTAGTCAATTTTATTACGACCGTTCCTTTATGTCATTCGACAAATTTCTGCACAGGTGAAAATGTTCTTCTGTGTTCATTTATAACACCGATTTTTTCGATCGCTTCTAAATGTTGTTTCGTTCCGTAACCCATATGGTTTTCAAATCCATACTCTGGATATTTAACTCCTAGCTCTTTCATATATCGATCCCTTGTTACTTTTGCTACAATTGAAGCAGCAGCAATTGATACACTATTTGCATCCCCTTTTATAATTGAACGTTGTGGGATTGGCAAGGCGATTTCCATTGCATCTACGAGTAAATAATCAGGTTTAACATCTAACGTTTCTACCGCTTGCTTCATTGCATGCTTAGCCGCTTGATAAATGTTAATCTCGTCAATTTTTGAAGCATCTACCATCTGTACACTAACCGAAATAGCTGATTTCATAATCTCTTCATATAACGTCTCTCTCTTCGCTTCACTGAGGGTCTTTGAATCATTTAACCCCGCTATATAAGCGTCCTCTGATAATATGACTGCAGCAGCCGTTACTGGCCCTGCAAGCGGCCCACGGCCCACCTCATCAATCCCTGCTATCCATTTATAATTTAATGACCGGCACTGATTCTCATACATTGACATGCTTTCATATTGTTGTTTCAAGAGGTGTTCTTCTTCCTCTAAACGTTCTTTCTTATTAAGTAAACGTTGTACACCTTTTCGTTCATCTTTGTATAACTTTTGTATTTCTAAACTAGAAAGTTCGTTTGAAAACAATTTCTCTTCAATTTCTTTAATCGTTAGTTTTTGCATTCCACATTCATTCCTTCTGTATCATCTATATCGACAAAAAACATGAAAAATAAAGGCACGCGAACAATTCGCATGCCTTTATTTTTCGTTTGGTCGTTCAAAACTTAAATGTCCAAGCTTATTTGAACGGACATCACGTAATATAATTTCAGCTGTTTTGTCATAATCAACGAGCCCACCACTCATCAAACAGCCTCTCTTCGTTCCGATATCATCAAAAAGTTTCACAATATCTTCTGGAATTTCATCTAACTTATAACGCTCAATTAATTTATCAGGATAATAATTAGCCAAATATCGAAGTGTGAATACAGAGATATCTTGAAAATCGAGTAACTCATCTTTAATTGCCCCTGTAACTGCAAGCTTGTAGCCGACTAGTTCATCCTCAAACTTTGGCCATAGAATTCCTGGTGTATCTAAAAGCTCTAACTGTTTCCCAACCTTAATCCACTGCTGTGCCTTCGTTACACCAGGTTTATCACCGGTTTTTGCGATATTCTTACTAGCAAGGCGATTAATTAATGTTGATTTTCCTACATTAGGAATCCCTAATATCAAGGCTCTTACTGCTCGAGGTTTTATAATACCTTTTGCTCTTAATTTCTCATGTTTTTCTTTCATGAGCTCTTGGCATGCTTGAATAATTTCTTGCTTCCCTTTGTCTTTTAATGCGTTAACAGGAAGCGCTTGAATACCTTGCTCTGCATAATATTTAATCCATTGTGATGTAACTTTATCATCAGCCATATCAGATTTATTTAATAATAGTAACCTAGGTTTATTATTAACCATCTCATCAACCATCGGGTTCCTTGAAGATTGAGGAATTCTTGCATCTGTTAATTCGATAACAACATCGATTAGTTTTAATTTCTCTTGAACTTGGCGACGGGCCTTTGCCATATGTCCTGGAAACCATTGAATAGTCATTTTCTATCACCTGCTTATTTCCACTGATAGCAAACAGTAATCATCTAGTGTTCTAAATATTCGCATTGCTACCTATTATTAGTGCATGTATACGACGTCTTTTAATGGCCAATATACGAGCTGTGCCTCTCCAATGATTCGTTCCATTGGAATTGTTCCGATCATTCGGCTATCTTTACTAAATCGCCTGTTATCTCCTAACACAAACAATTCACCTTCAGGAACGACATCAAAACCAGTTAACTCTTCTAGTGTGAAATCATACGTTAAATTGCCTTCGACGTCTTTCTTTAGTTCATCTAAATATGGTTCATTCATCTGCTCTCCATTAATGTATAATACATCATCTTTATAGGCAACATGATCACCTGGGAGACCAATAACTCGTTTAATATAATCTTTATCCTCTGTTGCTTCAAATACGACAACGTCAAACCTCTGTGGCTTACCAATTGAATAGTTAAACTTATTCACGATCATTCGATTTTGGTCATGAAGTGTTGGCATCATTGATAACCCATCTACAACGATTGGTGCAAAGAAAAAATAACGAATAATTGCTGCTAAAGCTACAGCAATCAATAATGCTTTAACCCATTCCCACGTTTCACTCTTCCCTTTGGCCATGATGAATCCTCCACCATCTAAAAGTTATTTTTCATTATAACATGTACTGATGATTTATGTTAATGTTTACCATTTCTTCTGATAACACCTTTTTCACCAATGTATAGAAAAACAATATCTTCTATTAGGTATTCGTTACTGTCATTAATTATTATTGCGAAAAAGGAGCTTGTAATGAACTACAAGCTCCTTTTTGTTTACTTTATCGAATTTCTTTAATACGAGCCGCTTTACCACGTAGGTTACGTAGGTAATAAAGTTTCGCACGACGAACTTTACCGCGACGGATAACTTCTAGTTTCGCAATCTTTGGCGTATGTACAGGGAATGTACGTTCAACACCAACACCATAAGAAACTTTACGTACAGTAAATGTTTCGCTGATACCGCCACCACGACGTTTGATTACTACACCTTCGTATACCTGAATACGCTCACGGCTTCCCTCAACGATGTTCACGTGTACGCGAACTGTGTCTCCCGGACGGAACGCAGGTAAATCAGATTTCAATTGCTCTTGTGTAATTTCTTCAATTAGCTTTTGCATCATTTTCACTCCTTCCAACCAATGCTCATGTCAATGCCTTTTGTATCATTGCAGCGGAACATCGTTTTCAAAGCTTAAGTGCGTTTCACTTAAGCACAAAAAATATCATAGCACAATTACAATATCCTTGCAAGAGAATTTATTATTCTTTTTCCAATTGTTCTAAATAATCTTTGTCCTTATCTGACAGAGGATACTCATCAAATAAATCAGGCCTACGATGATATGTACGCTTTAGTGACTGTTGCCGTCTCCATTCATCTATCTTTGCATGATTACCCGACAATAGAACTTCTGGAACAGTCATACCTCTAAAATTCGCAGGTCTAGTATATTGAGGATGTTCAAGCAAACCTGAACTATAAGAGTCATCTTGGTGTGATACTTCGTTACCTAATACTTGAGGAAGCAACCTGACAACACTATCGATCACAACCATAGATGCCAGCTCACCACCAGTTAACACATAATCACCTATTGATACCTCATCAGTAACAAGGTGCTCACGAATTCTCTCATCGTACCCTTCATAATGGCCACAAACGAAGATGAGGTGTTCTTCTTTTGCAAATTGCTCTGCCTTACTCTGTGTATAACGTTCTCCTTGAGGGCACATTAATACAACTCGTGGTTTAGTTTCCCCTTCATTTGTTAATTTTTCAATTGCATCAAATAAAGGTTGAGGGGTTAACACCATACCCGCTCCCCCTCCGTAAGGATAATCGTCTACTTTGCGATGTTTGTGTGTAGAGTATTCTCTGAAATCATGCACATCATATGTGACTGCACCTTTATCCTGAGCTTTTTGTAAAATAGATTCACCAAACACTCCAGAAAACATGTTAGGAAATAGGGTAAGTACATCAATCTTCATCCTACTCTAGTCCCTCCATTAAATGTATTGTAATAATATTATCATGAATGTTAACATCCTTAATTACGTCCTCGATATAAGGCAATAGAAGGTCCTTTTTACCTTTCCTTTTCACAACCCACACATCATTTGCACCTGGTGAAAGAATTTCTTTAATAACACCTAATTTTTCACCATCTTCAGTGATGACTTCACAGTTTATTATGTCGTGATAATAAAATTCATCTTCTTCAAGTTCAACGCGTTCATTTTTAGAAACTTTCAGTATCCCATTTTTAAATGGCTCAACATCGTTTAAATTCGGATAGCCATCAAACTTTAATAGATCAAATGATTTATGTTGACGATGGGAAGTAATTGTTAAGGGCAACATATCACTTTGGTTAGGATGCTCTAAATACAGTACATTACCTGGTACATATCGCTCATCCGCAAAATCGGTTGACGAAATAACACGTACTTCTCCACGAACACCGTGCGTATTGACAATCTTACCTACCTTTAACCATTCGCTCATTCGTTTACACCTCCTGTACAACGTATCTCTTGAACGATCCCATCTTTGATAACGATGGTTTCGTTATGCATTAATTCATCCCAGTTGTCACCTTCATTCACTTCAACAATTGAATCAACATCTTTAACTTGTATCTCGCTTCCAATTTCAAGCTTGTTTAATTGCTCACGTTTAAAGATGATATTATTAATCGAAGCTTTCCTCTCCTTTAATTCTTCGGAGATTTTTTCAACAACTGTATTTTTTTGATTTTTGTATTTTCTTGCTAGCTTTTTTTCCTCAAAAAGAAGCTGTTCACACGCTCTTTCATGAATAGCAGATTGAGTTTGATACTTACGAAGTAGTTCAGATTTCATGTTTTCAGTTAACACATAGTTGACAGAAACAGATTTAATAATTTTCATCTCACACCTCGTTACTCGCTAGCTTGCGAAAGAACATAGTATTTTATTAATGAAAAGCAAAGAGTAAACAATACATACCATTGAAAAAGTCGAGCACTTTTCGTATTCACAATGCCTCGTAATAGTTTGGCAAAATCATATGTAACCTAAAAATAATCATTAGATACTTTTAATCACTATATTTACTTGCCTTTAAATGTGAAAAAAGGGAGAGGTTTCCCCTCACCCTTTTCCCTTAATAACCATTATAAGCAAACGTTCTTATTAAAGAATGCATTGCTTAACGGTCAACGATTTCAAGATATACACGCTTTTGTTCAGCTGATGCTGCTGCGTAAACGACAGTTCGAATCGCTTTTGCAACTCGTCCTTGTTTACCAATAACCTTCCCCATGTCATCTTTATGAACAGAGAGATTATAAGTAATTTCTTTACTTCTAATCTCTTCGTTCACTTGAACCTCATCAGGAAAATCAACGAGTGATTGAACGATTGTTTTAATCAGTTCTTCCATCACTATCACACAACATTACTTACTTAATTTAGCGTTGTGGAACTTCTCCATGATGCCTTCTTCTGATAATAGGTTACGAACCGTATCAGAAGGTTTTGCACCATTTTGAAGCCATTTAAGTGCTGCTTCTTCATCAATTTTTACTTCTGCTGGTTTTGCAACTGGATTATAAGTTCCAATTTCCTCGATGAAACGTCCATCACGTGGTGAACGAGAATCTGCTACTACTAAACGATAGAATGGGGATTTTTTAGCACCCATGCGTTTTAAACGAATTTTTACTGCCATTATTAAAGCACCTCCGAGTAATTTTCACACAAGTCTAGATATTATCAGATACCTAGAGTGTTTGTAAAGTAAAATTATTTAACACCTTTAAAAAAAGTGATATTTGCAAGCTTTCTCCGCTTTTCTTTACATAAACGGGAATTTTAAGCCGCCTTTTTTCTTTTTGCCTTTTTGCATGTTCGTCATCTGTTTCATCATTTTTTTCATATCTTCAAACTGTTTTAACAGACGATTAACTTCTTGTACAGATGTACCAGAACCTTTTGCAATACGTTTTCTACGACTAGAATTGATGACTTCAGGGTGTTGTTTCTCTTCCTTTGTCATCGACTGAATAATAGCTTCGACATGACCGAGCTGCTTCTCATCAATTTGAGCATTTTGCAACCCTTTCATTTTGCTAGCACCTGGGATCATATTGATCAATTCGTCTAAAGGTCCCATATTCCGAACTTGTCCAAGCTGTTCAAGAAAATCATCAAAAGTAAAGCTCATTGAACGCATTTTTTGTTCAAGTTCCTTAGCCTTATCCTCATCAACAGTTGCTTGTGCTTTCTCAATTAACGTCATCACATCGCCCATACCGAGGATACGAGACGCCATTCGCTCAGGATGGAAATCCTCAAGCTGATCAAGCTTTTCACCCATACCAGCAAACTTAATCGGTGTACCTGTTACAGACTTAACGGACAGTGCCGCACCACCACGAGTATCACCATCAAGCTTTGTTAACACAACTCCCGTTAGATCAAGTTGTTCATTAAAGCTCTCAGCTACATTGACAGCATCTTGACCTGTCATCGCATCGACAACGAGAAAAATTTCATCTGGTGACGTCACTTCTTTTACTTCTTGAAGTTCATTCATCAGCTTCTCATCGACATGTAAGCGACCAGCAGTATCAATGATAACGTAGTCATGGTGATCTTCTTTTGCCTTTGCAACTGCTTGTTTGGCAATTTCAACAGGACTGACTTGATCACCTAATGAGAACACTGGCATGCTCAATTGCTTACCTAGTGTTTCAAGCTGCTTAATTGCTGCAGGACGATAGATATCCGCTGCAACTAACAGTGGTTTACGATTGTGTTTTTTCCGAAGCAAATTTGCAAGTTTTCCAGTCGTAGTCGTCTTACCAGCACCTTGCAAACCAACCATCATAATTACTGTCGGTGGACGGTTGCTAACAGCAATCTTACTTTGTTCGCCGCCCATTAATGCAGTAAGCTCTTCATGAACGACTTTAATAACTTGCTGTCCTGGGGTCAAGCTTTCCATAACTTCTTGACCGACAGCCCGCTCTTTGACACGTTTAATAAAGTCTTTTACCACTTTAAAGTTAACATCCGCTTCTAGAAGTGCAAGACGCACTTCTCGCATCATTAACTTTACATCTTCCTCTGTGACTTTTCCTTTACCACGTATCTTCTGTATCGTATTTTGCAGTCGGTCGGCTAAACCTTCAAATGCCATTTATGCCGCCTCCTAATCTAAATTCTCAAGTGCTTCGATTTCCTGTAAGAGTGCTTCCATAGAAAAAGGCTCTTCTTTCACCAAAACTTTTAGATTGGCAATAATCGTTTGACGCTCTTGGAATCTTTTGAATAAAAGCAATTTCTCTTCGTATTGCTCAAGCATTGCTTCCGTCCGCTTTATATTATCATAAACAGCTTGACGACTCACTTCAAACTCTTCAGCGATCTCACCTAGGGAATAGTCATCTAAATAATACAACGACATATAATTGCGTTGTTTTTCAGTTAACAGCGACTGATAAAAATCAAACAAAAAGTTCACTCTCGTCGTCTTTTCAATCACTGCTTTCCCCTCCTTGTTAAGTGAAATGCCTTTACACTCAATCATCATACAATTTTCACTTAGTAATGTCAAGATATTTTCTTAACAGCTTTTAAAAACAGTTTTAATCACAAATACTATATTTCTTCATACATAGCTAAACTGTTCATGTTATGCAAGAAAGCTGGAGTTTATCTCCAGCCTTTCGCTTTATTCTTCCTCTTCTTCCATTATACCTGCGAACAGTCCGTATACAAATTGTTCAGGATCAAATTGCTGTAAATCCTCAACTCCTTCACCGAGACCAACATACTTAATAGGAGTTTGTAGTTCATGTCGAATGGCAAGTACGATACCACCTTTAGCAGTGCCATCAAGCTTTGTTAGTACAATTCCTGATACGTCCGTAACTTCTTTAAATTGCTTCGCTTGACTCATTGCATTTTGACCTGTTGTTGCATCTAATACGAGCAATACTTCGTGAGGGGCATCAGGGATCTCACGAGTAATAACTCGTTTAATTTTCCCAAGCTCATTCATAAGATTCACTTTATTTTGCAAACGACCAGCTGTATCGCATAAGAGAACATCTACATTACGTGATTTTGCTGCTTGTACTGCATCAAAAACAACAGCTGCTGGATCAGAACCTTCACTATGTTTAATAACATCGACACCCGCACGCTCTCCCCAAACTTCTAGTTGGTCAATTGCACCCGCACGGAACGTATCTCCTGCAGCTAATAAGACTGATTTACCTTCATCCTTCAGTTTTCGAGCCATTTTGCCGATCGTTGTCGTTTTACCGACACCATTTACACCAACAAATAAAATGACTGTTAATGCTTCTTGCTGCATGTTTAATGTACGAGCATCCTCTTCATCAACTTCAAACATTTCAACTAGTTTTTCTGAAATAACAGATTGAACCTCTTTTGTATCTTGGATATTCCGTCGTTTTACTTCGTCCTTTAAAACGTCGATGAGCTCCATTACAGTGTTCACACCAACGTCTGCACCTATCAAAATTTCTTCAAGTTCTTCAAAAAATTCTTCATCTACCTTACGATAACGAGCAACAAGATCGTTCACCTTGCCAGCAAACGAATCTCGTGTTTTTGTAAGACCGTCTTTAAACTTTTCGGTTACATCATCAGTTTTTTTTGTTAGCTTATCTTTTAAATTTTTAAAAAAGCTCATCTTCTACTCATCCCTTTCATTATTGCTCTACAAGTCGTTTAGAGTCTTCTAACTTAACAGACACCATCTTTGATACACCTGAGTCTTGCATCGTTACTCCATATAGTACATCTGCTCTTTCCATCGTTCCTTTACGATGTGTTATAACTATAAATTGAGTCTCTATGCTGAATTCCTTCAAATATTGGGCGAAACGCATAACATTCGCTTCATCTAATGCCGCCTCAACTTCATCAAGAACACAAAATGGAACAGGACGAACTTTCAATATTGCAAATAACAATGCAATTGCCGTTAATGCTCGTTCTCCCCCTGATAAAAGACTTAGGTTCTGCAACTTCTTCCCAGGTGGTTGGGCAACAATTTCTATACCTGTATTTAATAAATCATGTGGATCATTCATTTGCAAATCTGCTTTTCCACCACCGAATAATTCTCTAAAAACAACTTGAAATTCGCTTCGTATCGCTTCAAATGACTTTGAAAAACGCTTTTTAACTTCAGTATCCATTTCATCAATTACTTGATGTAATGTTGATTTCGCTTCCATTAAGTCATCTTTTTGCTCATGAAGAAAACGATGGCGTTCAAAAATGCGATCATATTCGTCAATTGCCCCAAGATTCACTGTTCCAAGCTCATCAATTGACATACGAATAAGCTTCACTTGTTTACGCGCCTCTTCTTCTGAGACAGTGAGTGAATATTTTTCTTTAGCTGCTTCAAAGGTTAGAGAGTACTCTTCACTCAAATGGTTCAGACGATTCTCTAATTCAACATCAAGACGATTAATTTGAACTTCATCATCTTTTAACTGTTCAATATAACCTTTGTGCTGACGTTTTACTTCTTTTAATTCGCGTTCAAGCAATTCTAGCTTATCATGATAGTCGATACGTTCCTGCCGTCTGTTTTGGATAAGCTTTAATGTCTTCTCTTTTTGTTGATCTGTTTGACGAATATCTGTCTCTAATTTATTTTCTCCAGAATGACGTTCATTCATTTCATCATGCAACAGTTCTAGGTCTTCTTTCGCTTCCTCTAATATGTTACGTGTAGTTTCTTCGTCTTCACATAGACGTTCAAACGTTTGCTTATCGCTACTTAACGCTTCTTTCTTAGTTGCAGTCGTTACCTTTAGTTCTGTGACACGTTCTTGTAACGTTTCCTTAGATTGTTGTTGCACCTTTTTCTTATCCGTTAATTCGTTAATGCTAACTTCTAGCTCAGACAAACTTTCACGTACAATACCTAACTGTTTTTCAATATTAATTAGCCGTGAATTAAGTGTTTGTTCATCATCTTTATAAGTGGCCATTTCACGATCATATAACGACAAATGTTCATTTATATTTTTTTGTTCGAGCTCCATTTCACGGATTTCAGCCATAAGAGATTGTTCATCAAAGCGAAGTTGCTCCACTTTTTCACGGGTGACCTCAAGTTGCTCTTCAGTCTTTTTAATTTCTACTTTTCGCAATTGCATATCTGCTTCTAATTTTGTTGTTTTTTCTTCCATTTGCAACAATTGAGCTGATACTACTTCAAGTTCACGTTGGCGACTCAATAATGAAGGAGCCTTCTGTCTTGAAGCCCCTCCAGTCATTGAACCTCCAGGATTAACAACATCTCCATCAAGTGTAACGATTCGAAAACGGTGATTTAACAATCTTGCTAATTCATTCGCACCTTTCAAATCTTTGGCAACGACTGTTGTACCTAATAAATTGTAAACAACTTCTTCATAACGCCCATCAAATGAAATAAGATCCGCAGCAATACCGACAAATGCGTCAGAGCGTTGTAAAGTATTAAGTTGTGCTTCATACATACGTTTACCTTTAATAACTGATAAAGGTAAAAATGTTGCCCGCCCACTCCGGTTTTTCTTTAAATAATTAATCGCATTTCGAGCATCTTTTTCGGTTTCAACTACGATATTTTGCATGCCTCCACCAAGAGCAATTTCAACTGCTGTTTCATACTGCTTATCGACAGAAATCAGCTCCGCAATTGCTCCACAAACACCCGTTAAATCTGCTTTTAATACATCTTTTACCCCTTGGAAGAAACCTGCATAATCTTCTTGCATTTCCTCCAGCATCTGTTTCCTAGAACGGGTTTGCTGGACATACTGATAACCTTTATAAAGTTGTGATTGCATCTTCTCATATTCATCTTTCATTTTGGAAAGCACTGCTTGTAGTGATTGATATTGCTTACGTTCAAACTCAATTGCAACTTGTTGTTTAGCAAGCTTATCATCTTGCTCGAGACGTCTTTTTCGAATAGCTTCTCGTTGATTAATATACTGTTCATTACCTTCACTTAATCTCGTTTGCTTCAACCCTTGCTGTGTTAATTGAGTTTCAATATTATGACGTTCATTATTCAATGAAGCCTGCTCATTTAAACGTTCAATGTACTCACTCTTCAACTCTTCAATCTGCTCTTCAATATTTTCTGATGCTTGTGCCAATTGCTCCTGTAACTCTTTTAATAGTTCCTCATCTTGTGATACTTCCTGTTCTTTCTGTGAAAGTGTTTCTTTCTTTTCACGAAGTTCTTTAATGAGTTGTTCTAGCTTCGCTTCACTATCTTTCATTACTTTTTCAAGTTGAGATCTGTTCACTTCAGCATTCTTTTTTCGTTCATGTAAAACTTGTTTCTTTCCTTCAAGTTTTTCTAGATCAGAGCTTGCCTTTAATAACACATCTTGTAGTTCATTAATCGAATCATCAAGTGCCTGCATTTCATTGCGTAACATGACGATTTCTGCTTCATCATTCTGGACTTTGGTTGCTATCTGAAGTTCACGATCTTTGTTAACTTCGAATTGCTTGATTTTTGACTGCCATTTTTCATGTAGTGTTTCAATCTCATGTACAATTAGAGCAGACTCAACCTGTTCAAGTTCTTCCTTTTTTTGTATGTAATCACGTGCGATAGAAGCTTGAATTTTAAGAGGTTCCAATTGTCCATCAATTTCATGTAAAATATCTTCAACACGGTGTAAATTTTCTTGAGTCTCGGCAAGTTTCATTTCTGCTTTGCGCTTACGAACTTTGTATTTCAGTACACCAGCTGCCTCTTCAAAAATACTACGTCTATCCTCTGCCTTACTGCTTAATATTTCTTCCACTCGACCTTGACCTATAATAGAAAAGGACTCTTTTCCAAGGCCTGAATCCATAAATAAATCTATAATATCTTTTAAGCGACATGCTTGTTTGTTCATGAAGAACTCACTTTCGCCAGAGCGATAAACACGTCTAGTTATACTCACTTCTTGATAATCAATTGGAAGAAACTGGTCTTCATTTTCTAACGTTATCGTTACATCAGCTACATTTACAGCTCTACGACTCTCGCTACCAGAAAAGATGATATCTTCCATCTTACTACCGCGAATTGAACGAGCTGATTGTTCACCTAATACCCAACGGATAGCATCCGTTATATTACTTTTCCCGCTGCCATTTGGTCCAACAACAGCTGTTACGCCTGGAACAAATTCTACAGACGTCTTTTCTGCAAAAGATTTAAATCCAGAAACATCTAATCTTTTGAGGAACATCGTCGCACCTCCTGCTCATTTGAAGCAGTTCTAGTCTATCTTGTTGTAACAAATCCCCCTAACATTCATTAAGGGGGATTTGTAATCACGTTTATACTGGCACTAACACATCTAATCAATATTCAAGATACTTCAAGACAGTTAGCTTTAATTTTCACATGATTATATCAACATACCACGATTGAACAATACCCCTCTGTTCATCAATGGCAGTTTCACTTTACTTCCTTAAATGTCTTAATGCTTCTTCTGCTGCTTTTTGTTCTGCTTCTTTTTTAGATTTCCCAATACCTATCCCTAACTCTTGATCTGCAAGCATAACTTTTGATACAAATTCACGGTTATGAGCAGGTCCTTTTTCTTCAATAATCTTGTATTCCACTGCCTGTTGTCCACCACGCTGAACAAACTCCTGTAATTGACTTTTATAATCCATCACATGAGAAAAAGCACCCTCGCTAATTTTTGGGAAAACGACTTTTTTAAGAATAACATTCACTGTTTCAATTCCTTGATCAAGATAGAGAGCACCAATAAATGCCTCAAACACATCAGCAAGTAAAGCTGGCCTCGTTCTGCCACCAGTCATTTCTTCTCCCTTGCCAAGAAGAATAAATGAACCAAATGACAGGTCTTCAGCAAATTGTACAAGAGAAGGTTCACATACGATTGCAGCTCGCAATTTCGTCAAGTCACCTTCACTCATTTTAGGATATTGTTCAAATAAATACTTCGAAACAGTTAATTCTAATACAGCGTCTCCTAAAAACTCTAGCCGTTCATTATCCTCAAAAGGTTTTGCACGATGCTCATTCACATAAGATGAATGTGTAAAAGCCTTCATTAATAACTTCTCATCTTTGAACGAAACTCCAATTCGTTTCAAAAGAGGTTGAAAATCAGGTTTCTTTTGAATATTTTTTCGTTTACGATTATTCATCTTTGGCATTTGGACCTCCATATTCAAGCCATTCTATAGATGGCTCAAGTCAAATGATGAATTGATCAAATACACATACCTACTTCATCATTGATTGTACACATAAAAAGTGTGATGTAGTTCGATCAATCCTTTTTAGCTGAGAAAGTCCCGCAGAAATAGTTTCTGCGGGACTTTATTAGCTTCATTACTGTTGAGCTTTTATGTAGTCAACTGCATTCCCAACAGTGCTGATTTTTTCAGCATCGTCATCTGAGATTTCCATATCGAACTCATCTTCAAGTTCCATTACTAACTCAACAACGTCTAGGGAATCAGCGCCTAAATCATCTTTAAATGACGCTTCAAGAGTAACTTCACTCTCGTCAACACCAAGACGGTCTACGATGATTTTTGTTACGCGTTCTAAAACATCTGCCATCGTTGTTCACCTCCCCTCAAGTCATTATAGGTGATTGTTTGAAAAAAAACTAGAACAAATTTTCACCTTTATCATCTGCGGTTTATTAAAGTGAGATATTGCAACTTTTCACTTTATATTAAAAATCATTAAACTAAATTTCGGAACTTAGTGTCAATCTCCACTTTATTTACCATAAGTCCCATTGTACAACGTAATGGTTACAAATGCTACTACATCACCATTCCACCATCAACAACCAAAGTTTGACCTGTCATGTATTCACTATCATCTGAGACGAGGAAACGTACCACATTTGCAATATTTTCAGGCTTACCTAGTCGTGCAAGAGGAATTTGTTTCATCAGAGCCTCACGTGTCTCATCAGTTAACTCATCAGTCATATCAGTTGATATAAACCCTGGAGCAACAGCATTCACATTAATATTTCGGCTCGCAAACTCTTTTGCTGTTGTTTTCGTTAAACCGATAACACCAGCTTTAGCAGCTACATAATTAGCTTGTCCAGCATTCCCACTTACTCCTACTACTGAAGCAATATTTACGATCTTCCCACTTCGCTGACGCATCATTTGACGAGTTACAGCTTTCGTACAATTAAAGACGCCTTTCAAATTTGTATTAATGACTGCATCCCATTCATCTTCCTTCATCCGCATTAACAAATTATCACGTGTAATTCCCGCATTATTTACGAGTATATCCAATGAGCCGAATTGCTCAATAGTGTTTTTCACCATCGACTGAACACTTTCACCGTCGGCAACGTTTGCTTGTATCGCAACCGCTTCCCCACCATTTGTCGTTATCTCCTCCACGACCTCTAGTGCCTTTGCTTCATTACCCGCATAGTTCACTACAACTTTTGCACCGTTTTTTGCAAGTTCAAGGGCTACAGAACGACCAATTCCACGCGAAGCTCCAGTAACGAGAGCAACTTTCTCTTCTAACATATTATTCATCCCCTCTCAGCTTTTCAATCGTTTTCAATAGTGTCTCAGAATCTTCAATGTTATACGTATTCACACGACGTTGAACCTTTCGAACGAGCCCCGATAAGACTTTACCAGGTCCTATTTCGATAAATGTATCTACGCCTTCTTCAAGTAACAGCTCAATTGTTTCTTGCCAGCGTACTGGTGAATATAATTGTTCAATAAGTTTCGCTTTGATTTCTTCAGCATCTGTCATCGGTTTTGCAGTCACATTCCCAATGACAGGTACTTTCGCTTCTGAGACCGAAATCTCATCTAAAACAGATGAAAAATTACTAGCTGCAGGTTTCATAAGTGACGAGTGGAACGGACCACTTACAACAAGTGGAATAACACGCTTCGCTCCCTTTTCTTTCGCAAGCTCTGCTGCACGTTCAACTGCAACACGATTTCCTGAGATGACAATCTGACCAGGGCAGTTTAAGTTTGCAAGTTGAACAACTTCATCTGAATTACTTGCTTCTTCTGTAACTTCTCTAAGAAGATCAGCATCCATCCCAAGAACTGCTGCCATCGTACCTATTCCTGCTGGTACCGCTTCTTCCATTAATTCACCACGCTTACGCACAGCGTAGACTGCATCTTCAAAAGATAAACTTTCTGAAGCAACTAGTGCGCTATACTCACCTAAACTATGTCCAGCAGTATAATGAGGGGTAATCCCTGATTTTTTTAAAACTTCTAGTATTGCAACACTTGTTGTTAATAGAGCTGGTTGTGCATTCTCTGTGCGAGTAAGCATTTCTTGAGGTCCATCGAAGATTATTTCCGTTAATGAATAACCTAGTCGTTCATCTGCTTTCTTAAAAATAGTTGCTGCTTCATCGTGTTTTTCAATCATATCTTTTCCCATGCCTACAACTTGGGAGCCTTGACCTGGGAATAGGAAAGCAATTTTCCCCATTTCACATACCACCTTTTCTATTCTTGTTTGTCAATCGCTGATTGAATAACTGTAGCCATTTGACTATTAACCATATCTCGTGTTTGTCTTATTGCATTATAGATTGCATTTGCATTTGACGAACCATGTGCTTTTACTACTGGTGCCTTTAAACCAAATAATGCTGCCCCACCATATTCCGAATAATCCAATTTCTTTTTCAAATCAAGTAATTTCGGTTTCAAAACACTTGCAGCAAGTTTGGCAGATAGAGAGCTTGTTAATTGCTCCTTTAACATAGAAAACATTGTAAGTGCAGTACCTTCAATTGTTTTCAACGTCACATTTCCTGTAAAACCATCACTCACGACGACATCTGCCACGCCATCAAGCAAATCACGAGCCTCAACATTTCCAACAAAGTTAATTGGGGCATTTTGTAGTAGCGTATACGTTTGTTTCGTTAATTCATTCCCCTTCTTCTCTTCAGTACCAATATTCAACAATCCAACTCGAGGTTGATGAATGCCACGTACTTTCTCAGAATAAATAGAAGCCATAATTGCATATTGATACAGGTGCTCTGGTTTCGCATCAGCATTTGCACCTACATCCAATAAAACAAAACCTTTTCCATCTATCGTTGGTAATGTTGGGGCAAGAGCAGGCCTTTCAACTCCAGGGATTCTCCCTACGACAAATAATCCTGACGTCATCAGTGCACCTGTATTACCTGCTGATATACAAGCATCCGCACGTCCTTCTTTTACCTCTTGTGTAGCAAGCACCATTGAAGCTTGTTTTTTCCGACGAGCAGCACGGACTGGCTCATCTGTCGCTTCGATCTTTTCTTCTGTATGTATAATTGTTATCCGCTCATGTGACTGAGAGTATTGTTGAATTTTGTTTTCATCACCGATAAGTACAACTTCAATATCTGAAAAAGCATTGACAGCCTTTAGAACACCTAACACAATTTCTTTCGGTGCATGATCGCCACCCATTGCATCAATTGCTATCTTCATTTAGATCCATCCTTCTTTGCATTGTTCGAGCGGTACATTTCGAAAGTTCCAGAAAAAACCTGCTCCGTTCCGACGAAGCTCTCGACCTCTACAATTGTTCGTCCTGTTTGTCTCGAAGATTCTTTCACACTTGCCTTAGCTACAACACGTTCACTTAATTTTACTTGTCTTGTAAAATGTATGTTTGCTTTCGCTGTTAACGCCAAATCACCATCAATCACAGCAACTGCAAGTGAATTTGCTTGAGCAAACAAGTGGTGGCCTCGAGCAATGTTATTTCTTGAAAAGACATGTTCTGAACGAATATCAAGTATCGAGAGTGCTCTTACGTCTAATTCTAAATCGACAATTTCACCAATAACCTCATCAATCGGCAAAGCCTTAACTTCCTCATCCAATTGTTGTTTTGCAACGTGTTTTATTCTCTCGCGAAGCTCAGGAATCGAAAGCTCCATTCGGTCAAGGCGAATTGTCTGTACACTTACAGAAAACTTTTGTGCTAACTCTTCATCTGTTATAAAAGGGGTTATTCCAATGGTTTTCTGCAACAACTGCTGCCTTTCCTGTTTATTACGTTTCATCCTTTACACCTTCCGAGGTTGTTTCTTTATATTTAATTTACTTATCATAACATATTTATGACTAGGTACTAATAGTAGTATATAAATAAAAAGGAGAGATTGCAAGGATATCTAATCCAGCTTCTCTCCTTTTAGGATACCTGTTTCATTTAAATGATTACGTAAGGAGGCATAACGCGGTTCTTCCCAAAAATTATCAGATGCTATTAATTTAGATGCATCTTGTCTTGCGATTTCGAGAGCACGGTAATCATGCACCATATCAGCGACTTTAAACTCAGGAATCCCACTTTGCTTCTTACCAAAGAAATCACCTGGTCCTCGAAGTTCAAGATCTCGTTCAGATAACTCAAACCCATCATTCGTTTCTGTCATAATTCTCATCCGCTCTTTCCCAACGTCTGACTTTGGGTCCGCGAGTAAAATGCAATAAGATTGAACATCTCCCCGTCCAACACGTCCTCTAAGCTGATGTAATTGAGAAAGACCAAATCGTTCAGCATCATAGATAACCATTACGGTAGCATTCGGAACATTTACTCCGACCTCAACAACTGTTGTTGACACAAGTATTTGACATTCATTTCGACTAAATTGTTGCATGACCTCATCTTTCTCTTGCGCTGATAGGCGACCATGCATTAAGCCAACTTGAATCGTTTCATGATAATATGCAGTTAATTGAGCATGTACATCAATTGCATTTTGTACATCAAGCTTCTCACTTTCTTCGATTAGCGGACAAATGACATATGCTTGTCTACCTTGCTTGATCTCTTTAGAAACAAAATTTAAGATTCTCTCTAGCATGTCTGGTTTCGTCCAATACGTTTCAATTGGCTTTCTTCCTGCTGGCATCTCATCAATTATGGATACATCCATATCTCCAAATGCCGTAATCGCTAATGTTCTCGGAATGGGAGTCGCTGTCATGAATAATACATCTGGACTTTCACCTTTTTCCCTTAATGCTTTACGCTGTTCAACCCCAAATCTGTGCTGTTCATCCGTTATAACAAGACCTAACGATTGAAACAATACTTCATCTTGAATAAGTGCATGTGTGCCAATGATTATATCAATTTGTCCAGCAGCAGAAGCCTCCAATAATTCTCTACGCCGTTTTCCTTTAACTGAACTTGTCAATAACTCAACATTTAAACCACAAGGCTCTAACAATTGCTTTAGCGATGCCACATGCTGTTCTGCAAGAATTTCTGTTGGTACCATAAGCGCTCCTTGTAAACCTGCTGTTACAGCAGCAAATAAAGCTATTGCTGCTACTACAGTCTTACCAGAACCGACATCACCTTGAAGCAAACGATTCATCCGATAATGCGAACCCATATCAAATAAGATTTCTTGAACAACGCGATCTTGTGCTGACGTTAATGGAAACGGTAATTGCTCTATAAAAGCAGTTAACTTAGTTTGATCGTATTTAACTGCCGATCCCTTTGTTTGTTCTCTTTCGAACTTTCGAATCATTTGCATTTTCAATTGAAATTGGAGAAATTCTTCATATACAAATCGCCTTCTTGCATGTTTTACACTTTCTGCATTAGCCGGAAAATGCATCTCATACATTGCTTTTGCCTTATCTGGCAATTTATAAGTACTGAGAAATTCATTAGGTAATGTTTCTTCAATTTTGTCTCCATACATTTTGAATGCAGCGTCTATATACCTAGTTAAACCTTTTACAGTTAACTTATCCTTAACATGATAGACAGGCTCGTAGTCATTTTTTCGTTTCACTTCACCGCTTTTAATCTCCGACACATTTAAAGTTTGACGATGCTTATCCCATTTACCAGTCAAAGTTACAGTATCACCAATTGTGATTTGACGTTTCACATAAGGTCGATTAAAGAATACGGCAGTAATCAAATAACGTCCAACTAATACTCGTAGTGTTAATCGAGATTTTTTCTTACCAAAATAACGAAGAACCGGCTCACTATGAACCTCCCCTTCAACTGTTACGCGATCATCATGTTTTACATCTTCTAAGTCTTTCAAACGATAATCTTCATAACGGTATGGAAAATACTCTAATAGAGCTTGGACATTTGTTATGCCTACTTTAGCAAGAGTATTCGCCGTCTCTTTGCCAATTCCTTTTATATGTTCAATTGATTGTTCTGATAATCGTACCAATTGTTTTATTGCGACTTGCCGAAGATTTCCTCTGCTAAGCGTTTTCCTGTCGGTGTCGCCGCCAACCCTCCTTGTGCTGTTTCCTTTAATGTATCTGACATACTTTGTCCGATTCGAAACATTGCTTCAATAACCTCATCACACGGAATCGTACTCGTAATACCAGCAAGTGCCATGTCTGCAGCAACCATTGCATTAGCTGCACCCATTGCATTTCGTTTAACACATGGCACTTCCACTAAACCCGCAACAGGATCACATACGAGTCCGAGCATGTTTTTCAACGTAATCGCCATCGCCTCAGCACTTTGTTGTGGTGTGCCACCAGCCATCTCAACAATTGCAGCTGAAGCCATACCTGCTGCTGATCCAACCTCAGCTTGACAACCACCAGCAGCTCCGGAAATTGAAGCATTATTCGCTACAACAAATCCAAATGCACCTGAAGTAAATAAGAAACGGATCATCTGTTCACGAGTTGGATTTAATTTTTCTATAACAGCAAATAATGTTCCTGGAACTACGCCTGCGGAGCCTGCTGTAGGTGTTGCACAAATTGTACCCATCGCTGCGTTTACTTCATTTGTTGCCATCGCTTTACTCACCGCATCAAGAATAGTTTCACCTGAAAGCATTTTCCCACTATTCATATATTCTCGTAACTGCCGTGCTGCACCTCCAGTTAAACCTGAGTGTGATTTCACACCTGCAATACCACGTTCCACAGCTTGTTCCATTACTTTAAGATTTGTATCCATTTTAGAAACAACCTCATCACGTGTACAACCACGCACTTCAATTTCTTGTAAAATCATCACTTCAGATATGGGAACATTTTTGTCTACTGCCATTTCTACTAACTCTCTAACGTTACGAAACATATGTCGATCGCTCCTCTAAAATACTTGTTCATAAACCTAGAACGAGTATGGCATTTAATGAATACTAAACAACTAACTCATATTTAATTTTATTTTACAACCAATACTTTTGATGAAAACGCTATCATCAAATAAGGGGTCTAATCAACAATCTTTGTCACTTGCAAAATGTTAGGAAGTTCAGTTAATTCAGTTAGCAACTTCTCTTCAACCATTTGGTCAACTTCTATGGTCATTAGTGCTTTCTCACCTTTCTCTTTGCGTGATACTTCCATATGACCGATATTGATCTCATATTTAGCCAACACATTCGCAACACCTGCGATTGCCCCATAGCGGTCATTATGCATCACTAACAACGCTGGATGATTACCAGATAACTTTAAATCGAAGCCATTCAGTTCAGTAATCTGAATTTTACCTCCACCAATCGAAATCCCTACAAGTTCTAGCTCTCCGTCTTGATCACCAATTCTCACCCTTGCAGTATTAGGGTGGATAGGGACTGCCTCTTCCTCGATAAACTCTACTTTTATACTATCTCTTTCAGCTAACGTCAATGCGTGAATAATTCGCTCATCATGCGTATCAAAATCTAATATCCCACCTATGATCGCTACATCTGTACCGTGTCCTCTATACGTATTTGCAAAAGAGCCATAAAATGAAATCGTTGCCCAAGTTGGTTTTCTGCCGAACAATGAACGTGCAACACGGCCGATTCTTGCAGCTCCTGCTGTATGCGAACTTGAAGGTCCAATCATTACTGGACCAATAATATCAAAGACGCTTTTATATTTCATTGCCTTCTCCCCTTGTTTCTGTAAGCTTTTAAAATCTTATTATTTTATATTACTGTGGAGCAGCGCACCAACTTCAATTTAATCAAACAAAAGTTATTCCTTTACTAATATACTTTTAAGTTCATGCCCTGAGAATCACTAACAAATCTCTCATGTCAATATTAATTCTTTAGAGAGAAAAAGAAGGGTTATCCCCTTCTTTTTACTCTACTGCAAAGATATAACTATATAGAGGTTGTTTCCCCACATGGACTTCAACTTCTACATCTTCAAATGTATCTTCTACAAATGCTGTTAATTCTTCTATTTCATCTGCATTTCCACCCTCACCTTGAAGAACGGTTACAATTTCACTCTCATCATCAATTAAAATTGATAACAATTTCTTTGCAGCTTCTAATTGTTTTTCATGCTTAGTTACAATCTTACCGTCTGCAATTCCCATAAAGTCACCTTCAGAAAGTTCAATGCCATCGATATTCGTATTACGTACGGCATATGTGATTTGTCCTGTTTTCACTTCTGAAAGTGCTTCTTTCATCGCTTCGGCATTTTCTGATAAAGAAAGATTATGATCAAATGATAATAACGCTCTCAAACCTTGTGGAATTGTTTTAGATGGTACAACCTCAACATTTACTTCAGCAACTGTAGCTGCCTGTGTCGCTGCCATGACGATATTTCCATTGTTCGGTAGAATAATGACATTCTTCGCGTGTGTCTCTTCAATTGCTCGTACTAAATCTTCCGTACTTGGATTCATCGTTTGTCCACCTTCTACAACGATACCTACCCCAAGACTTCTTAATAAGTCTGCAATACCACTTCCCATCGCTGCAGCAACAATGCCAAATTCTTTCATAGATTTAGCTTTAGGTTGAACGATATCAGTAGGTGGTTCTTCACTAGCTTCAAGAAGAGATGTATGTTGTTGACGCATATTTTCAATTTTAGTATTAATTAAGCTTCCATATTTTTGAGCGTATGTTAATACTTCACCTGGAAATTCAGCATGAATGTGCACTTTAACAAGATCATCATCTGAAACAACTAATAATGAATCTCCATGTTCACTCAACTTTTCACGAAAAACACCTTCATCAAATGGATTATCATCAATCTTATCCTGCTCGAACTTCACCATGAATTCTGTACAGTAGCCGAATTCAATATCTTCAGTTGCCATATGGGCTTGGGCAGATTTATGATGTTCTGCATTGACAAGATCATCCATAGATGGTGATGTAGCTGATACTTTCGGTAATGCTTCACCTTTTAGAGAACGTAAGAAACCTTCATATACGGCTACGAGACCTTGTCCTCCACTATCAACTACTCCAACTTCTTTCAATACTGGAAGTAAATCAGGAGTTCGATTTAATGATGCTTTCGCCTCTTCAAGCACTTGTTCCATTAAATCAATAAGATCCTCTGTTTGTATGGCAAGATCTTGTGCTTTTTTTGCACTATCTTTGGCAACAGTAAGAATTGTTCCTTCTACTGGTTTCATTACAGCTTTATAAGCTGTTTCTTTTCCATTTTCAAAGGCATTTGCAAAATCTTTGACTGAAATTTTCTCTTTGGATTCAATCGCTTTTGCAAAACCTCGGAATAATTGAGATAAAATTACTCCAGAATTCCCACGCGCACCCATCAATAAACCTCTTGCAAATGAAGTGGCCACCTTACCAACATGGTCTTCAGTTACTTTTTTTACTTCATTAGCACCTGAAGTCATTGATAAGTTCATATTTGTACCCGTATCTCCATCTGGGACAGGAAATACGTTTAAAGCATCAATTTGTTTTGCTTGATTGGAAAGATGCGTTGCAGCTAATACAATCATTTCTGCAAAACGCTTCCCATCCAAATCCTTCATCGTCACATGTCTTCCTCCTAACTCTCTCTTACAGATTCGAAACACGTACTCCTTGTACGAAAATGTTGATCGAATCTACAGACAAACCTAATGTTTTGTCCAATGTATATTTCACTTTAGTTTGCACATTATGTGCGACTTCAGAAATCTTTGTACCGTAACTGACGATAATGTACATATCAATACACAAATCTTCTTCATTACGTCGTACGATAACACCCTTTGTAAAATTCTCTTTTCTTAAGATTTCTGACAACCCATCTTTTAGTTGTTTTTTCGAAGCCATTCCTACGATACCGTAACAATCAACTGCTGCTCCTCCAGCAATCGACGCAATGACCTCATTTGATATATCAATTGTTCCATGCTCGGTTTTCATTTCAATGGACATCGAAAAGCCCCCTTTTAATTTATAATAGAGCTGTAACTATCGTCATTTTACTATAAGAGTTGCCTTATTGAAAGTAAATTTCACATCATATCATTCTTTTACATTGACCTGTACTTAAAAATGCATTAAAATAAACAAGGAATGTCAAGGTGTTCACCTTGATATTTTATTTTGTTGTATGCGTAATTTTATTATGATTATTTAAGTGAGCATTTGCTTATGGAACACAAGGAGGGAAAGTCATGCCTAAAAAGTGTGTTGTTACTGGACGTAAAGGTCGTTCTGGCCAAAACCGTTCTCACGCAATGAACGCTTCTAAGCGCAAGTTCGGTGCGAACCTTCAAAAGGTACGTATCATGGTTGATGGTAAACCAAAACGTGTATACGTTTCTGCTCGTGCGCTAAAATCTGGAAAAGTAGAACGCGTTTAATAGACATAGGAAAGCACCAATTTCATTTCATATTGAAATTGGTGCTTTTGTTTTTATATAGATATTTCACTCAAAGGTGTCTAACCATAAACCCGTAGGCATTCATAATATACTTATCTTTTGTTGGCTCACCAATGATAATATTGATGAGCCAACAAAAATAATTAAGGTATTGCTTGTAGCAAACACCTATTCTTTCTTAAACGTCCCAAGAAGAGCACGGACCATCCCACCGAGAAATTTCGGCAACTTAATTGTATAAAACTTCATCTTTCCCCCTCCTTTAAAAGCCATACCTATTGGACTTTTCAATACGCTATAATTGATAATAATTACAAATTTAGTTGAGCAGAACTCAACACTAGGTTATAGGTCATTATGAATCGTTTCTTATCCTCATTGTATGCTCCATAACTTAAAAAATGATCACTTCACATGAAAAAAACAGTTGTGGTATCCCACAACTGTTTTGTAAATTATGCATTTCGAATTTCTTCAATTGCTTTCTTTCTATCTTCTTTATTAAAAACAGCTGAACCAGCTACGAGCACGTTCGCACCAGCATCTTTAACTAACTTAGCTGTTTCAATGTTAACTCCACCATCTACTTCGATTTCTATCTCACGACCAGTCGCATCTGCTAATTCTTTAACTTGTTTAATCTTTGGTACTACAGATTCAATGAACTTTTGTCCACCAAATCCTGGATTAACTGTCATTAATAAAACCATATCTACATCGGCAATGATATGTTGAATAGACTCAATAGGAGTTGCAGGGTTTACAACGACACCAGCTTTAACTCCTTCTTGCTTAATAAGCTGAATGGTTCTATGTAGATGTGTACACGCTTCTACATGAACAGTAATAATATCTGCTCCTGCTTTTGCAAATGCAGAGATATACTGATCAGGTTTTTCAATCATAAGGTGGACATCTAACGGTAAATTAGTAACTGGACGAATTGCTTCTACAATAAGTGGACCAATCGTAATATTAGGAACAAAGTGACCATCCATTACATCTACATGAATATAATCTGCTCCTCCACGTTCAACATCCTTTATTTCTTCTCCCAATCTTGCAAAATCTGCTGATAAAATCGATGGTGCAATTTTAATCATTGTTAATACCTCGGCTTTCTATCTTTAATTTCTTGATAAAAATTTTCATAATGTTCATAGCGATATGAAGGAATTTCTCCATCCTCAACTGCCACCTTAACCGCGCATTTAGGCTCAGCTAAGTGTGTACAGCCTCTAAACTTACATTCTGAAGATAAGTGTAACATCTCAGGGAAGCAACTTCCTAGATCCTCTGTTTCAATCCCTAGAAATTCAAGTGAACTAAAACCAGGTGTATCTGCAACTAGACCTGAACCAAACTGAATTAATTCAACGTGACGAGTCGTATGTTTCCCTCGCCCTAAACTCATTGAAATCACTCCTGTTTCAAGATCAAGCTCAGGATTTAACGCATTCAGTAACGAAGACTTTCCAACACCTGATTGTCCAGCAAACACTGATGTCTTACCTTCAAAGTATGGTGATAGCACATCTAAACCAGTTGCTGTTTCAGTAGAAGTTAATAGAACTGGATAACCAATCTTACGATAATCATCTGCATAAGCTTCAATTTTAAGTTTCACTTCATCATTAACTAGATCCATCTTCGTGATACAAATAATCGGGTCAATATCATTCGCTTCAACTAAAACAAGGAATCGATCCAACAGTGCTGTACTAAAATCAGGCTCTACTGCTGAGAATACGAGGATAGCTTGGTCAACATTTGCAATCGGTGGACGAACTAACTCGTTCTTCCGTTTCCCAATCTTCAATACATAACCTTCATTTTGATTTTCAGCTTCAAATTGTACCATATCACCGACAAGAGGAGTAATTTTCTTTTTTCTAAATACACCTCTACCTCTGCATTGTGTTACAGTACCTTCTGAATAAACGTAATAAAATCCACTCAATGCTTTAATTATCTTACCTTCCTGCATAATTGCCTCCTCATATTACCTCTTGTTGCTAAAACATGCTCTCCATATTCAGTCACAATCAATTAACTAGTGATACTTATTCGACTACAGGACAATCATTTTATTCAGGTAACGTGTTATAACGGATAATGTTCCCTTCAAAAAACTCACCATTTACATAGATCTTATAAGATGCCTCTCCATTATACGGGACTTGTATATCAAAAGAAATCGCTTTTGATTCTGTCATTGTATCAGACAAAGCTACTTCTTCCATCTTATTGTCTATATCACTGATATAAACATCAATACGTTGTACTTTCTCTAATGATTCACCATTATATGGAATTACCTTTGTTATCGTTGTTGTCTTAGGGCTCGGCCCTTTTGAAATGATGACTCCTACTGTTGTTCCTTTTTCAACCTTTTGATTTGCATTAATCGTTTGGGAGATCACTTGACCTTTTGGTACATCATTTGAATATTCATAGTTTATTTCTTCTAATTGCAAAGATTCATTTTCTATATACTGTTGCACTTCTTGTTCATTCCAGCCATTCATATCTTTGATGACAACTTTTTGACCTTCACTAACTTCAAAAATGACAACTGTCTCTTTCATTTCATCTGGATCTATTTCTTCTCCAGGTTTAGGTTGACGTTGAGTAACAATCATACCTTGCTCTACTTCATTTTCAATCTCAATGGTGATTAAGTTATTTTCAACATCAATGCCTTTGAGCTGTAACTCTCTTTTTACTTCTTCAATTTCTTGTCCAACATAATCTTCAAACTTTATTTTTTGCTTCCCTAAACTTTCATAGACCGTTATCGGAAATCCTTTTTTAACAGTATAATCAGCACTTGGTTCTGTCTTAATAACATGTTTTTCAGGAACCTCATTATGGATCATTTGCTTTTCATCTACTACTAGACCTAGGTTTCTCAAAGTCGTAATAGCTTCTGATACTTCTTTACCTTCCATATCTGGTATCGTAATTTGTTCTTCCTTAAACAAATCAGGAATGATAAAAGCTGCTGTCGTACCACCAATTATTAATATTGCCATGAAAACACTAATCCAAAGAAAGTTCTTTTTCTTAGGTTGTTTTCGTTCATCAGAATGGTGAACGATAGTTTCATCAACATTCGACTCAGCTGGCATCTTTGTAACAACAGGAATCGCTTTTGTTTTTTCATCATCATCTTCTTCAGGCAGTGTAAACTTAGGTTCATTTATTCGATTAGGTGTAAGAGCTGTATCTAAATCTAATTCCATTTCTTCGGCACTAGCATAACGATGAAATGGATCTTTAGCCGTTGCTTTTAATATGATATTTTCCACACTTTGAGGAATTTTTTCATTCCACCTTCTCGGTGATGGAGTTTCATTTTGTAAATGTTTCAATGCAATTGAAACTGCTGATTCACCAGAGAATGGTAATCGTCCTGTTAAAATTTCAAACATAACAACACCTAATGAGTATATATCAGATTTCCTATTCGCCATCCCACCTCTAGCTTGTTCTGGAGAAAAATAATGAACCGAACCAAGAACTGAATTAGTTTGGGTAATAGATGTTGAGCTAAGTGCCATAGCAATTCCGAAATCCGTGATTTTTACGACACCGTCTTCATTTATAAGTATATTATGTGGTTTTATATCTCTGTGAATAATTTGATTTTCGTGTGCATGTTGAATTGCTGACGTCATTTGAGACATAATATGAACTGAATCCTCTACTGAAACAGGACCATATTGTTGAATCAACTGCTTAAGTGTCTTGCCATCTACATATTCCATCACCATAAAGTAGATGCCGTCTTCTTCACCTACGTCAAAGATTTCAACTATATTCGGGTGGTGTAAGCTCGTAGCAGAATATGCTTCACGACGGAACCTTTCAATGAATTCATCATTGTCAGAAAAATCCAATCGGAGTACTTTAACCGCAACTTCACGATTTAAGATTTGGTCATGTGCCAAGTACACATGAGCCATTCCTCCTCCACCAATCATTTTCAACATTTTATAACGACCGTTTAATAATTTACCTGTGAGCAATGCACATCACTCGCTTCCACGTTCCCTTCCCTGATGTTGAACGACTGCAACGGTAATATTATCTTCGCCGCCACCTTCATTTGCCATAGCTGTAAGCTGTGCTGCTTGCTCATGCAATGAGAGATTAGATGCTAATATCTCATGCATATCTTCGTCGCTCACCTTATTTGTTAATCCATCTGAGCATAGTAAGATAAGATCCCCTTCTTCCCATGTCAGCGTTTTCACATCGACTATTACGCCTTCTTCTGTTCCTAGCGCTCTCATTAACACATTTTTTCGAGGGTGATTTTCAGCATCCTCAGCTGAAATTTGCCCGGAACGAACAAGTTCATTTACTAAAGAATGATCACTTGTAATTTGTTTGAAATCATACTGATTCTTTATGTAACAACGACTGTCACCAATATGTGCAACAACTACATACTCTTCAGTACAAATAGCAGATACAATTGTTGTTCCCATCCCTTTACATTCATCATGTGATTTCGAGTATTGCAGTAAATGTTCATTCACTTCTTCAATTGTCTGTATTAGCCAATTTTTCGCTTCCTCAGAAGTAGAAAACTCAGCGCTTTGCCAAGCATGTTCAAGTCCTTCTACTGTCATTCGACTCGCAACATCTCCTGCTTGATGACCACCCATACCGTCTGCCACAAGCACAAGGCAAGTGCTAGCAGCAGTGTTTAAAAACACGCCACCAGCATCTTCGTTATGCGCCCTTACTTTCCCTTTATCACTTTCAAAGGCTGTTAACATTCTTTCACCTCGTCTCTTCTTCTCGCTCCTTTGCACGCAATTGCCCACATGCTGCATCAATATCTGAACCTTGCTCACGACGAATTGTTACATTCACACCATTGTTTTTTAACGTACGTTCAAAGGCAAAGATTTGTTCACGTGGAGTGCGAACATAATCTCGTTCAGGTACATAATTAACTGGAATTAAATTAACATGACACTTTAGGTCTTTAATTAAGGCAGCTAGCTCCTCAGCATGTTCAACCTTGTCGTTCACCCCACCAAACAACCCATATTCAAACGTTATTCTGCGACCAGTTTTCTCAATATAATATCGAATTGCATCCATTAAGTCTGGTAGCTTATATGCCTTATTAATCGGCATTAAGCGCGAACGAATTTCCATATTAGGAGCATGAAGCGAAATCGCAAAATTAATTTGTAAACCTTCATCAGCAAAATCATAAATCCTTGGAATAATTCCACTTGTCGATACGGTAATATGTCGTGCACCTATATTGATGCCTTTATTGTCATTTATAATTTTTAAGAAACTTAACATGCTCTTATAATTATCAAATGGCTCACCGATCCCCATAATTACAACAGAGCTTACACGCTCTCCTAATTCATCCAAAGCTTGTTGTACTTTGACAACTTGTGCAACAATTTCACCAGACTCCAAGTTTCGTTTGAGGCCTCCAAGTGTTGATGCACAGAATGTACAACCGATTCGACATCCAACTTGCGTCGTTACACATACAGAATTCCCGTATTCATGACGCATTAATACCGTCTCAATCGAATAACCATCTTTCATTTCAAATAAAAATTTAATCGTTCCATCTGTTGCTGTTTGTTGAACGATTGTTTTTAACGTTGTAACCTCAAACTCATTCGACAAACGCTCACGTAACCCTTTTGATAAATTTGTCATTTCTTCAAATTGTTTAACTCTCTTTTGATAAAGCCATTCAAAAATTTGAGTGGCACGGAATTTCGGTTCTCCCCACTCTTTTAATTTTTCTTCAAGTTCATTAAATTGAAGAGAGTAGATTGAAGGTTTATCTGAGAGCTCAACTGAGTCTATTGTTGTTTGTAATTTTTCCATACTTGTTATACCTTCTTTCGTAAAGTTGCAATGAAGAAACCATCACTATCATATTCATGTGATAAAATTTGAATTTTACCACTTTCACAATGTTCTCGAAGTACTGCTGGCATTCGACTAGATAATGTAGTATCTAATTCAAATTCAGCATGCTTACGAAGAAATGTTGAAATAACTTGGTCATTTTCTTCTAAATCAATCGTACATGTACTATAGACAAGCAGTCCACCTTTTTTTACAGTTTGGGAAGCTGCTTCAAGAATATCAAGCTGGATGTTTGCTAAACGTTGCACATCTTCAGCTGTTTTTGCATATTTCAAATCTGGCTTACGACGCATAACACCAAAACCACTACAAGGCGCATCTACAAGCACCCGCTCAAATGATTCTGGTCCAAATTTCTCATGAAGTTTACGACTATCTCCTTGCATAGCATTCACATTATCTAACCCTAGTCGATGTACTTGTTGAGCTATTAATTTTACTTTATGATCATGTAAATCAACAGACATGACACTTCCTACACCTAACAAACGTTCAGCAATATGTGCTGTTTTTCCACCTGGGGCAGCACAAGCATCAAGAACAGTTTGTCCAGGTTTTATGTCTAAAGCTCTTGCTACAAGCATAGAACTTTCATCTTGAATACTTAAATACCCCTCTTTAAATGCTGTGGTTTTTGCTACATTACCAGATTTTATAACAATCGCATCTTCTGATAGGAGTCCCTTCTCTGCTTCAATTCCAGCTTGTTTAAGCATCGTTAACACTTCAGAAACCGTTGCTTTTTGAATATTGACCCTTGCTGTATTTGAAGGTGGAAGAAGGTTTTGTTCACACATGTCTCTCGTAATTTCTTCTCCGTATTGTTGGACCCATTTTTCAACTAACCACTTTGGATGACTAGTTGCGATACTGATTCGTTCAATTGGATCTGATATCTTTTCAGGATCAGCGATGCCAGTACGTTGTATATTTCTTAACACACCATTAACCATTCCGGAAATTCCTCGATGACCTTTATGTTTTGCAATTTCGACTGCTTCATGGATAACAGCACGTTCTGGTACTCGATCAAGATAGACCATTTGATACAGAGATAATCTTAATAACTGTCGTACCCACGGTTGTAGTTTCTTAGCCTTCGTTAAAAATGGGGAAAGATAGTAATCAAGTGTTAACTTTCGTTGAATTGTACCGTATACAATTTCTGTTAATAACGCTGCATCCTTACTATTCAAACGAGATTTCTCAATTGCTTGATTTAGCAGTAAATTACTATAAGATTGATTTTTTTCAATTTTATCTAAGATGTCGAGGCAAACTGATCGAACATTATTTTTCATCATGATCTCCTAACACAGTACCCACTTTCAGGTTTGCACCAGAACCGAGCAAATAATCTTTTGTAGTCATTCTTTTCTTACCAGAAGGTTGAATTTCTGTAAGTTTAATCGCTGTATGATTACCAGTAGCTACAATAATACCATCTTCATCACGTGCAATTATTTCACCTGGTTGACCAGATACAGATGATGGTAATTTTTCTCCCCACCATACTTTCATAACCTTCCCAGCAAGTGTCGTAAATGCAACAGGCCAAGGTCTAAGACCACGGATGTGATTATAAATTTCTTCTCCTTTTTTTGTCCAATCAATCTCCTCTTGCTCTCGTTTAATATTCAATGCAAATGTAACTTCTTGTTCTTCTTGTTTTTGTGGTTGTATTTCACCTTTTAACAACTGAGGTATTGTTTCAAGTAATAACTTTGCACCAGCTTCACTTAACTTATCATGAAGACTACCGACATCATCTCGTTCATCAATCGGTACTTCGACATTTGAAAGCATATCACCAGCATCAAGCTTCTCAACCATATACATAATGGTTACACCTGATTTCTCATGTCCTTCTATAATTGAATAATGGATCGGCGCTCCTCCACGTAACTTAGGTAGAAGTGATGCATGTACATTAATACAGCCGAATTTCGGAGCCTCTAACAGCTCTTTTGGTAAGATTTGTCCAAAAGCTGCCGTTACAATTAGTTCTGGCTCGAAATTTAATACTTTATCCAGTTCTTCTTTATTACGAATTTTTTCAGGTTGCAACACTGGTATACCATGTTTTTGTGCTTCTACCTTTACTGGCGGAGGTGTCATAACACGCTTTCTACCCTTTGGTCTGTCAGGCTGTGTCACTACTGCTACAACCTCATAGCCTTCAGTAATTAGTTGTCTTAACACCGGAACAGAAAAGTCCGGCGTACCCATAAATACAATCTTTGTCATATCGAATACCATCCTTTATATTCGTCGATCATTTCTTACTTTTCTTGCCTAAAAATTAAATAAGTAAAACGGTCACTTTATAACGATCTATACTATACACTTTATCTTACTATTTCTTATTTCTTCTATATTTTCACATCATCATGTATGGATTCAAATCAATTGAAACTTGTAACTCTGAACGACTAATTTCTTGCTTATAACGTTCCATTATTGCATGCAACGCCTCTAGTAAATTCGGTTCACTTTTGTATTTTATCATGCATTGATAACGATATCTATCTTTCACCCTTGCAATAGCTGAGGTAACTGGGCCAAGTATAATCGCCTGACTTGATAATTGAGACCTTAAAAACTCTGCTATTTTGTCTGTCACTCCTGCAGCTTTTGTTACTTCAGGATGAGAAACAGTGATAAGAGTTATGTAATAATATGGTGGATATTGCACACGTTTCCTCAATAACATTTCTTGTTCATAAAAACGGTCAAAATCGTGTTGAGCCGCAGCTGTTACACTATAATGTTCTGGAGTGTACGTTTGTATAACAACTTCACCAGGTAACTTATGACGACCAGCTCGACCACTTACTTGAGTTAATAATTGAAACGTCTTTTCTGAAGCACGAAAGTCAGGAATATGTAACATTGCATCTGCTGCTAGTACACCAACGAGTGTGACATCTGGAAAATCTAATCCTTTCGCTATCATTTGTGTACCAAGCAAAATATCTGCCTTCTTCTGTCCAAATGCAGTTAATAACTTCTCATGAGCACCTTTTTTACGAGTTGTATCTACATCCATTCGAATAACCTTTGCTTCAGGTAATACCTTTGCTAGCTCTTCTTCTACCTTTTGAGTACCTGTTCCAAAAAAACGGATATGTTCTCCACTACATTCTGGACATACTGTTGGCATTGACTGTTCATATGAGCAATAATGACACTTCAGTTGGTGTCCCCGCTTGTGATACGTTAAGGAAATATCACAATGTGGACATTCAATTACAAACCCACAATCACGACAGATGACAAAAGTCGAAAAACCACGTCGATTCAAAAAAAGTACCGATTGTTCTCCTCTTTCTAAACGATCTTTCAATTGATCAAATAGACGTGTTGAGAACATTGAACGATTGCCGCTATGCAATTCTTCCCGCATATCAATAATTTCAACTTTCGGCATTTCCCTCGCTTGAATACGTTTTGTGAGTGATAACAGTTTGTATACACCTTTTTGCGCACGTGCAAACGATTCTAACGCTGGAGTCGCACTACCTAAAATAACAGGACATCGATGGTACTCTCCACGATATATTGCTGCATCTCTCGCATGATAACGTGGATTCTCTTCTTGTTTGTAGCTTGATTCATGTTCTTCATCAATTATGATAATTCCTATATTTTCAAAAGGAGCAAAAATGGCGGAGCGCGCCCCTACTACAACCTTTACTTCCTTACGTAAAATTTTACGCCACTCATCATACTTTTCACCTGCAGACAGCGCACTGTGAAGGACAGCTACTTGATCACCAAAACGACCTTTAAAACGTTCGACCATCATTGGAGTTAGAGAAATTTCCGGAACGAGCACAATTGCTTCTTTGCCTTGTTCAAGAACAGCTTCAATCGCTTGAAGATATACCTCTGTTTTCCCACTGCCTGTTACTCCATATACAAGAAAAACCTCATGTTTATTGTTCTCAACTGTTTCATTTATTGGATTTAACGCTCGTTGCTGTTGTTCTGTTAAATCAAGCCGTTCTGTTTTCTTAAAAGTACGATTTTGAAAAGGGTCACGATAAACTTCCTCAGATGTTTCCTTCAACAACCCTTTCTCAATTAGTGCTTTAACTGGAGCATCTGTAGTGTTTAACGTATTTACTAATTGTGCCAGCGGAATAGCATTGGGATTCTCTATAAAATATTCTACTACTTGTATTTGTTTTTTCGCATGTTTAGACAGCCCTTGCATGCCTTGTGTTAATTTCTCTGTTGATACAGGTTCAATCGTTCGGATCGTTTTTTTCTTTGTATGTGCTTTCGTTACATAAATAATTTCAAGCAAATGTAAACTAACCGCACGCTGAACATCAGTTATAATACCCTTTACTTGCTCTATTTCCTTCCATTTCACTATACGCTGGTCTTTGAAAAATGGTCTTAGATTATCTGGTAAATCGTTTAGTTCCGAGCAATCAGCCAAAGTGATAACTTTTTCATATTTTGATTTCATTGCAGCAGGAAGCATCGCTTGTAACGCTGAAATTCTGAAGCACAACGTTTGATCAGCTAACCAATAACTCATCTTTAATAGTTCTTCATTAATAACAGGTGTAACATCAAGAAATGATTCAATTTCTTTCAGCTTCCCTACATCAGTTGTATCTGTTACATCAACGATAAATCCTTGCACCTTTCGTGGCCCAAAAGGTACGATTACTCTCATTCCTCGCCTTGCTGTCTCAGTCCATAGAGCTGGAATAAGATAATCGAATGGGCGATCTGTCTGATTAGAGGCGACATCAACGATTACTTTCGCGATTTTCATACTCCACTTCCTCAAGCAATTGTTCAACTTCTTTTAATATTTCAATTGACGCCTGCTCTTTTGTTAAGAGAGGCAAAACTTTATTAATCCCGTTCCGATTAAAAATCGAAATACGATTCGTATCTGTTGCAAAACCAGCATCTTTCTCACTAACATTGTTCGCAACGATGAGATCTGCGTTTTTCGATTGTAACTTTTTCAACGCATATTCTTCAAGTCGTTCCGTTTCAGCTGCGAACCCTACTAAAATTTGATTCATTTTTTGTTGACCTAGTGTCTTTAAAATATCCTGAGTCCGTTCAAATTCAATTATCATCGAACCATCTTTTTTCTTCATTTTTTCATCATAAACTTGTCTTGGACGATAATCAGCTACAGCAGCTGCTCCTATTATAACTTCACTCGCATTTGCATGTTCCATCACAGCATCGTACATCTCTTGAGCTGTATTCACATTAATAGTTTTTACATTTGAGGGTGGAGTTAAGTTTGTTGGACCAGATACAAGTATTACATTAGCACCTAACTTACTAGCAGCCTGAGCTAGAGCATAGCCCATTTTTCCAGACGAATGGTTTGTAAAAAAACGAATCGGGTCGATTTTCTCACGTGTTGGACCAGCTGTAATTAATACGTTCCTACCTTTCAATGGTTGTTTTTCTTTTTCATTAAAATAACTACTGATAATTGCAGTAATCTTCTCTGGTTCTTCTAATCGACCTTTCCCAACATAACCACACGCTAAATATCCCTCACTTGGTTCAATGAATTGAATCCCTCGCTCATACAAACGATTAATGTTGTCTTTAACTGCTTGGTGGTCATACATATGAACATTCATTGCAGGAGCAATCCATACAGGTGCAGTAGTAGCAAGTAATGTTGTCGTAATCATGTTATCGGCAATTCCATTTGCATATTTCCCAATAACATTTGCTGTTGCAGGAGCTACAACAACGAGGTCAGCCCAATCTGCTAAATCAATATGGGCTATCCCTTGTGGGTCCTTTTCATCAAACGTGTCCGTGTAAACGTGTTGACGTGACATGGATTGAAACGTTAAAGGTGTTACAAACTGTTGTGCAGATTCACTCATGAGCACCTTCACTTGAAAACCGGCTTGGGTAAGTTTACTGACAAGAGCAACTGCTTTGTAGACCGCAATGCCTCCAGTTACACATAATAAAATATGTTTTCCGTTCATACTGCTCTCTTCCTCTCTCTACTTTGTATATCAGTTCAAAATTAGTTCATTTACATGTTAATAGAAATAGAGAAACTCGATTTCTACACCTTATAGACCAACAAGCATATCATCTAAAACCGTGATGAAAGCTGAAAAAAATAACAACCTAAATGAACTAGGTTGTTATTCTAAAGAAATTTATTCATTCTCTCTCAAAAAATAAAGCTTTCCTTCGTTAATTTCTTCAAGTGCTGTACCGACAAACTTCTTTGAAGTTGGACGAGCAACTAATGGATTACCATCGTTTTGAATTTCGCGAGCACGTCTTGATGAAACAGTAACAAGCGTATATTTTGAATTGATTTTCTTCATCAACTCGTCAATGGAAGGGTTCAACATTTTATTCTACCTCCAGCAATTTTCTATATTGTTTTTCAACACGTGTTCTGCGGAAATGCTCAGCGTGAACAATCGCTTCTACACGTTCAACTGCATGTTCTACTTTTTCATTTACTACTACATAATCATAGGCGTTCATCATCTCAATTTCAACCTTTGCAGCTGATAAACGATTATTTACTAAATCTTCGGTTTCCGTCCCACGTCCTAAAATGCGATTTTTTAATTCTTCTAGGCTAGGTGGAATTAAAAAGATAAATACTGCTTCTGGAAATACTTTCTTCACTTGCATCGCACCTTGCACTTCAATTTCCAGAAAAACATCTTGACCTTCGTCTAATGTTTGTTCTACATAGTCAATCGGTGTTCCATAATAATTGCCTACATATTCAGCCCATTCCAGTAACTTATTGTCTTTAATTAACTGTTCAAAGTCTTCCCTTTTCTTGAAAAAATAATCACCACCATCAATTTCACCTTCACGTGGCGAACGTGATGTCATTGAAATTGAGTATTGCAAGTGGGTATCCCTCTCAAAAAGCGCTTTTCGGACTGTGCCTTTTCCAACACCTGAAGGCCCAGAAAGCACGTATAAAATCCCTCTTTGCTTAATCATTATTGCACTCTACCCCTCTTCAGATATATCATCTTTATTTGCTAGACGTTGAGCAACCGTTTCAGGCTGAACAGCAGAAAGAATAACATGATCACTATCAGCAATGATAACAGCTCTCGTTCTACGACCATATGTTGCATCAATTAACATGTTGCGCTCGCGTGCTTCAGTGATAATTCGCTTAATGGGAGCTGATTCTGGACTAACAATTGAAATAATGCGGTTTGCAGAAACAATGTTACCAAACCCGATATTTATTAACTTAATCCCCATGCAGGTTATCCTCCTAAATGACAAGTTCACATATCATGACGAACTCAACAACTTAAATTATTCGATATTTTGGACTTGTTCTTTGATCTTTTCAAGCGTGCTCTTAAGTTCAACCACTTGCTGACTTATAGTGACATCGTTGGCTTTTGCTCCGATGGTATTCATCTCTCTATTCATTTCCTGACATAGAAAATCAAGTTTTCTTCCTACAGAGCTATCTGATTTTAACGACTGTTGAAACTGCCCAATATGGCTTCTCAATCGAGTCAGTTCTTCAGAAATATCAGCTCTATCAGCAAAGAGTGCCACTTCTGTCAATATGCGTCCTTCATCCATTTCAATCGTACCTGTGGTGAATTCTGTAACTTTTCTAAGTAATTTTTCACGATACTTAACTTCTACTTGATTAGCGTATGTAAATAAGTTTGTTACAATATTATTAATAGTTAGCAGCCGTTCTGATATATCATCGGCCAATGAATAACCTTCCTTTTGACGCATTGAAGTTAGTTGTTCTGCAGCAGCTTGAGTCGTTTCCAGAAAAATATCTTCTAATTGTGCTATATCGTCTTCTGTCTCATTAACGATAAATAAATCTGGATAGTGTACAAACTGGTCTATTGACACGTCACCATCAAGCTCAAACTTCTTCTTCGTTTCTCTTAATGCTGTGTGAAATTGCTCAGCTAATGCCCAATCTACTTCCAAACTTTTTGTTGTAACGCTGCTTCCTTCTATCGTTACAAATATATCAACTCGACCTCGTTGTACATGCTTTTTTACAATGCGCTTCATTTTGTCTTCAAACATTATAAACTGTCGTGGTATTCTAACCGCAATTTCACAAAAACGGTGATTAACAGATTTCATTTCAACTGTAACTGTCATAGTATCGGTTTGTGTTTTATAACGTCCATAACCTGTCATACTTACAATCATCATATCACATCCACTTTTCTATTCTATATAATTTTAGCAAGTTGGACAAGTATCGAAAAGGAATCTGCATATTTTCAATTATTTTTTCCATATCATTTATCTGAACTAAATGGACTTTCCCCTATATTCATCCAAACATAACATGCGCTGGAATAATAAATATTCCAGCGCATGTTTTTATTTATTCGATAATAACTTACCAGCGAAAACGAATGTCGGTATACCTGCAAGTCCAAGGATTAATAACCAATCATGAGCCGCTAATGAAACCGTATGGAATATTGGTTGAAGTGGCGGATAGTAAATTACAGCCATCATAAGCAGTATTGATGAAACGACAGCAAATAAGAGATACACGTTACCAAATGGGTTCCGATGATATACAGAATAATCACTTCTACAATCAAACACGTGGATCAGTTGAGCCATAACAAGAGTTGCAAATGCTGCTGTCTGTGCGTGTATTAGTTCATTCTGTCCTCCGCGATACGTAAATAAAAATACGAGCAATGTTACGAGTCCAATTAAAAAGCCTCTACTCAACACCTTCCAGCCTAGTCCTCTGGAAAACACTCCTTCCCTAGGATGACGTGGGTTTCGTTTCATAACATCACCTTCAGGTTTATCCATTCCAAGTGCCATCGCAGGAAGACCGTCTGTTACGAGATTTACCCATAAAATCTGAATAGGTACAAGAGGTAATGGTAATGCCATTAACATCGCAAATAACATCACCAAAATTTCTCCTACGTTTGATGCCAGTAAATAACGTATAAATTTCCGTATATTTTCATAAATGTTCCGTCCTTCTTTTATCGCTTCTTTTATTGTAGCAAAATTGTCATCCATTAAAACTAACGCTGAAGCTTCTTTAGCTACATCTGTTCCTGTTGTTCCCATCGATATCCCTATATCAGCCGCTTTAATTGCAGGTGCATCGTTCACCCCGTCACCTGTCATTGCAGTAATATGTCCTCTTTGTTGCAGTGCTTGCACAATTTTTAATTTATGTTCAGGTGAAACACGTGCAAATACATATACATCTTCAACAACATCTTCTAATTCATCGACTGAAAGCTGTGATAATTCATAACCATCCATCACTCTTCCACCAGGTGGAAGAAGATCTAAAGATGAGGCGATCGCTGTAGCAGTGATTGCATGATCACCAGTAATCATGACAGTCTTAATCCCAGCCTCACGACACTCACGAATGGCATTTTTTACCTCTGGTCGAGGTGGATCAATCATACCGAATAACCCAACAAAAATTAGATCTTTTTCTAAAGAATTTATCGTGTAAGACTCATGCTTAGATCGAAGAGGTTTAAACCCTACGGCAATTGTGCGTAATGCTTGCCCTCCCATTGATTCGATCGATCCTTCAAGTGATTTCTTAATTTTGGCTGACATCGGTTGCTTACGTTCGTGCCACAACGCCCATTCACTTTTCTGTAAGAGAATATCAGGCGCACCCTTCGTCACAACATATCGGTCTCCGTTCTCATCTTCAACAACCATACTCATCATTTTTCGTTTTGAATCAAATGGAAACTCATGTACTACCGTATATTGTTCTAATAATGGTTCACGACTCAACCCTGCCTTCATAGCTGCGACTACAAGAGCACCTTCAGTTGGGTCTCCATCTAAGACATACTCTGCATTTTTTTCAGCTATATTTGCATGGTTAACTAATAATCCAAATGAAAGCAGTTGTTGAAGGGCTTTCTCTTGTGAGACACGAATTTCCGTTCCACCATTAAAAAAACATCCTTCTGGCTGATAACCGGTGCCAGTTACAGACCATTTTTTACCTGATGCATAAATCGTTGTAACTGTCATTTTATTTTGTGTCATCGTACCTGTCTTATCTGAACAAATTACACTGGCACAACCTAACGTTTCAACAGCGCTTAGTCTTCGTACAATCGCTTTTCGCTTAATCATGCGTTGTACCCCTAATGAGAGTGCAACTGTAACAATCGCAGGCAAACCTTCTGGTATCGCTGCAACTGCTAACGAAACTCCGGCCAGAAACATTTTATACATGTCATGTCCTTGCATGATCCCTAATGCAACAACTAGTACGGTTAACCCTAGTGCGCAAACGATAAGAATTTTACCTAACTGCTCGAGCCTACGTTGCAGAGGTGTCACTTGTTGTGGTGCTGATTCCAACAAACCTGCAATTTGTCCCATCGCCGTATTCATACCCGTGCCAATAACGATACCTACTCCACTACCTCGGGTTACAAGCGTTCCCATAAAGGCAATGTTAGCTTGGTCACCAAGTTCCACTAAATCTCCTTCGATTCGTTCTACTTGCTTTGAAACAGGTACTGACTCTCCAGTTAAGGCTGACTCTTCAATTTCAACACCATCCGATCTTATCAGCCTTAAGTCAGCACCAATTCGACTTCCACTTGTGAACTTGACAATGTCACCGACAACTAACTCTTGTGATGGAACCTTCCTCCACTCTCCATCTCGTAACACTGTTGTTTGTGGTGATGATAGTTGTTTTAGCGCTTCAAGAGATTTTTCAGCTCGACGTTCCTGATAATAGCCTAGTAAGGCATTCAAAAATATGATCGCCGATATCGCAACAGCATCTATGTATTCTCCGAGCAAACCTGAAATAAACGTTGCGACTAGTAACACAAACACCATAAAATCTTTAAATTGTGAAAGAAACAAAGATAACGCAGACACCTTTTTTCCTTCAGCTAGTTGGTTATAACCAAATTTACTAATACGCTTTTTCGCTTCGCTTTCTGACAAGCCATTTTGCTTATCCGTATGAACAAGTTCCTCGACCGCGTCTACATCACTTTCATACCATTTCATTCTCTACACCTCATACCTTCACCTACTCAATAATTGTAATTTTTCTTAACCTCTATCACATACATATTCAGACAAGCTGTAAAAAATGCTATACTAGCTACACTGTGAGGTGATTGATATGTCTTTTGACGGTATCGTAACAAAAGCAATGACAAAAGAGCTTAACGAAGAATTAGTCAGAGGAAAAATCAGTAAAATTTATCAACCGAATAAATATGACTTAATTGTTCATATCCGTGTACATGGTAAGAAAAAGCAGCTTATCTTATCTGCTCATCCTACTTATTCACGTATTCATTTAACGAATGAAACATATGGAAACCCAGAGCAACCACCGATGTTTTGTATGATGATGAGAAAACATATCGAGGGAGGAATAATTGATAAAGTTCATCAAATTGAAACTGAACGTATCATTATTATTGATATTCGCTCGCGAAATGAAATAGGTGATGAATCAAAAAAACAACTTATTATCGAAATTATGGGACGTCATAGTAACATTGTTCTCGTTGAATCAGAAAAAGAAAAAATCATTGAGAGTATTAAACATATTACACCAGCTGTTAGCCGTGAACGTTCAGTAATGCCAGGTCTTTCATACGAACGTCCACCTTCACAACATAAAGTCAACCCTTTTGAAGCTAATGAAGAAGTATTTTTAAAGAAAATGGATTTCAATGCTGGAAAAGTCGATATGCAAATCGTTCAAAATTTCGCTGGAATTTCGCCACTATTTGCAAAGGAAGCAGTTTTTCTAGCTGGGTTAGCTAATCGTACGAATCTACTTCAGCATTTTTTTAATTTGATCGAGAAAGTACGTCATGATGAAATTGCACCTCAAATTATTCAAACAGAAACGAAGGAATTGTTTTATGTATTACCATTGACACACCTTCAAGGTGAATCACGTACATTCCCGACGATAAGCGCTATGTTGGATCGATTCTATTATGGAAAAGCAGATCGTGACCGAATCAAGCAACAAGCAAATGATCTCGAGAAATTCATTCGAAATGAAAAAAAGAAAAACGAAAAGAAGATTATTAAACTTGAACGCACATTAGAAGACTCGAAGAAAGCAGACATCTATCAGTTACGCGGAGAACTACTTACAGCGAACATGCATTTGATTTCACGCGGTGATAAAGAAGTCGAAGTGATAAACTACTATGATGAACAAGGTAGTACGGTTACAATTCCTTTGGACGTGCAGAAGACACCTTCAGAAAATGCGCAAAGTTATTTTCAAAAATATAACAAATTGAAAAATTCAGTGTCCGTCGTTATCGAACAAATTGAAAAAGCAAAACAAGAAACAACGTACTTTGATACAATCATTCAACAAGTAGAGTCCGCTTCATGGAAGGATATTGAGGAAATTCGTGAAGAACTAATAGAAGAAGGTTATTTAAAACGTCGTTCACAAAATAAAAAACAGAAGAAGAAAAAGAACATCGAACTTGAACAATACATTTCTAGCGATGGCACTGACATATATGTCGGTAAAAATAATAAACAAAACGAATTTCTTACCAACCGCTATGCCAATCGGACAGATACGTGGCTACATACGAAAGATATCCCTGGTTCACATGTGGTCATACGTGCTGAAGATCCAAGTGAAACGACACTGCATGAAGCAGCTAATATCGCAGCTTATTTTAGCAAAGCGAAACAATCAAGCTCAGTACCCGTTGACATCACACTAGTTAAGCATGTTAAAAAACCTTCTGGTGCAAAACCAGGATTTGTCATCTATGATAATCAGAAAACAATTTTTGTGACACCTGATGAAGATTTAATTTTAAAACTTAAGAAATAGAGCCCCATTTCCTGCTTAAGTAGCTACTTTATAACAAATATATCACTTTTTGACTAGAACATTGAAATACAAAACAAACACATATCTATTCAAAACATGAAGCAACACATGACAGTTAACCTCACGTGTTGCTTCATGCAGTTATACATTAACAACAGTTAAAATTCCAATTTTATGATAAACGAATTGATTTTCAACACTACTCGCCCCCAACTTAAGCCAAATATCACTTAATTGCTGCTCATCATAACGATGCCTTCGCTGTGATACCTTTGACCATTGCTTTAACGTAGTTTTTTCGAACTCAGACATATCACTAACACGGCATAATTCTTCCGCTACCTCTTCAGTTAAATAAACAGATGGATTCAACGTAATAATTCGTCCAGCCTTTTTAGTCACCCTCAACATCTCTTGCATGGCAACTTCTGGTTCAGGTAAAAGAAAAAGTACACATGTAGCGAGTGATAAATCAAATTGATCATCCTGTAACGGTAATTCACATGCGTCACCAACAGATAAATTCGTTTTTGAAATATACGGTTTCATGACCTGTTGTGCACTTTGTATCATCGCTTCAGAAAGGTCAACTCCTGTTAACTGCCTAGCTTCTTCTGCTCCTCTCATTAATAAACGTCCTGTCCCACATCCTACATCTAATATTGACAAGTTGGACCAACTTCCACTTATCCCCTTAAGTTCACCATGAATTCCACTTAACCAACTCGTCTGCACCATGCTATCAAAAAATCCCACTAACTGATCAAATTCTTGCCCTGTCATTTTTCTCATTATTTTTCCACCTTTACATTTTGAGAATACCTCTTCCATTTTAATTATACAATTCAGGAAGTCCCCAGATCAGTAGAATTATGGTCTTGGTCATATAACACGAAAACCTAAACACCTTAACGTATTATGATTTCTTATCGTGATAAAAAATCCTGCATATAAATATGCAGGATTTCACATTCTATTCTTCTAATAATTTTTCCATTTCATCTAACGTTTGTTCGAATACTTTCATTGCATCTTCAATTGGTTTTGCTGTTGACATATCAACACCAGCTGCTTTTAATACCTCAAGTGGAGCGTCAGAGCTTCCTGCAGAAAGGAAGTTTTCTGTAATGCGCTTAACAGCTACATCGCCTTCTTCCATTACTTGCTTAGATAGAGCTTGTGATGCTGCAAAGCTTGTAGCATATTGATAAACGTAGAAATTATAATAGAAATGTGGAACACGTGCCCATTCCATTGCAATTTCTTCGTCTGAAATCATCGTTTTACCATAATATTTCGCGTTAATATCACGGTAAAGTTTCTTTAATGCTTCCGCATTTAATGATTCACCTGCTTTGTCCATGTCATGGATAGCTTTCTCAAACTCAGCAAATTGTGTTTGACGGAATAACGTACCTCTGAAATTCTCTAAATATTGATTCAAGAGATAAAGTTTTTCTTCTTTCGTTTTTGCATTATTGTACATTTCTTTGAACATTAGCGCTTCATTTAACGTTGAAGCAACTTCTGCCGTGAAAATTGGGTAATTTGATGTCATATACGGCTGTTTCGCATTTGTGTAATGAGATTGTAATGCATGTCCAACCTCATGAGCAATTGTATACGTATCATCTAACGTACCTTGATAATTTAACAACATGTACGGATGTGTATCATATGCACCCCATTGATAAGCACCTGAACGTTTATCTGGAGTTGAGTAAACATCAACCCAACCTTCATTAAATGACTTATCTATAATAGATTGTACTTCAGGCCCTAATGGCTTCAAACCGTTTTTCACCATTTCTTTCGCTTTGCTATACGGGATATAATCAGCCTGATAATCAACTATTGGCGTATAGATATCATACATATGTAATTCATCTACTTCCAAAAGCTTCTTCTTTAATTCCATGTAACGGTGAAGTAATGGTAAGTTGTCATTAACTGTTTTAACTAAGTTATCATATACTTCCACAGGAACATTATTCGCTGATAGTGACGCTTCAAGTGCACTATCATAATTACGCACATTTGCATTAATATTATGTGCTTTAACATTTCCACTTATCGTTTGTGCAAACGTATCTTGGTATTTTTCCATCGTGGAATAAAAGCCTTCAAATGCAGCTTTTCGCACATTACGATTTTCACTTTCCATATAAGAAATGAAGTTTGAACGGCTTAATTGAATGTCTTTCCCAGTTTCATCTTTAATCATTGGGAACTTAATATTCGTCATTAATGCACCGTATACATCTTCTGGGTTACTAGAAAGTGGTGATATTTGAGCAAGTAACTTCTCAAGTTCTGTTGATAACGTATGCTCTTTCTCTCGAATAATATCACCGACAAACATCGCGTACGGCTTCATCTCATCACTTTTTAAGTATTTCTCAAGTTTATTAGCTTGCATAGCTGCAACTTCAGGAGCAAACCAAGACGTTTTCTCACTAACAAGAGTTAAAACATTCCCTGCTTTATCAGCAAGCTCTTGCAAATCAGGGTTCGTTGAGTTTACATCAAAGCTCATATTAGCGTAAACGTATACTTTATCTGTTAACCTCATCAAATCACTATAACTGTTTAAAGCTTTTACAAGGCTATCCTGAGACTTAGAAATTTTACCTTGGTGTGCTGTAAAATCATTCGCCATTTGTTCAACTTTCTTCACATCTGCTTCCCAAGCTGCTTTCGTCTCATAAATATGGTCAAGCTTCCACTTGAACTCATCTGGAATTTCACTTCGTGTTTCATATGTAGGCTTTAACGCATCCTGTGCCGCCTCAACTTTAACAGGATTTAATGGAATACCAGGAGTTGAAATTACTGAAGTAGCAATTGCAACTGCTGTTAATGATGATAGAATCTTCTTTTTCATAGATTCCTCCCCTTTCTACTTTTGGTAATTATAACCTCATTATTATATTATCAGAAAAGTTTAATTATTCAATAGATGATTTGAATTATTTTTTCAGAAAATTATTTATAACATTCTTACTATATCTATTAAGTATACTTTTATATAGATGAAACGAAGAGTTGAGTTTAATTAATCGAATTAATCACTATTTGTTGAAAACAAAAAATAATAAATAAATTTGTCGTTCACTTTACTCATATTGTTTCACAAAATCCTTCGTTCATGTCCGTAAATTACCAACTTTCTCTGATTTGTTTGATTCAAATAAAAAAACTAACCTATAACTAAATCAGGTTAGCTTCTTAAACAGTATATTGTTCATTTGTATTTTACCGGTATTCGTACTTCCCTAACAACATCGCCCCTATAACACCAAAGATAAAGGTCGTCACACTTAATATTGCAAGCTTCATATCTGCTTGAAATCCTGGATAAATAACTACAATTGACCCTATTAATAGACCTACCATTACAGCGTATGTAGCAACTTTAAATCGTTTAAATAACAGGTAAATGACTTTACCTGTTACAATTAGACCTACAAGAATACCTAAACCAACCGCACTAATAATTGCGAAATTTAACACAGATAATCCGTGAATTACAGTCGGATACACACCAAGTACGAGTAAGACAAATGAGCCACTCACTCCCGGTAAAAGCATGGCCGTACTTGCAAGCCAACCAGAAAAAAACAATGTAATGAACTCATCCCAACCAAGCTCAATTACAATACCGTTAACTTCATTATCACTAAAAAAAACCGTACTAGCTACAACTAGAGCAGAGACAATAACCAAAGTGTAATGTTTTCGTGTAAATGTTTTTTTATATTGAATAGATTGAAACAAGTATGGAATAAGTCCTATTATTAAGCCGATAAAAAAGAAATATGTCGGTTGAGGATAATCACGTAGCAATGTTTCCATAACATTACTTAATAATAAGAACGAGATCAAAATTCCTATTAAGAGCGGTAAAAAGAACCCAATTTCTTTTTTCCATTCTTTACTAAAAAGCTGATTTAGCCCTGTAATTAACTGATTATAGATCCCTAATATCATTGCAATTGTCCCGCCACTGACACCAGGAATTAAATCGGTCATTCCCATAATCATACCTCTATAAATATTTCGCCAGATCATCATAAATACCCCTTTACGATGCTAAAATTAACAACACTTTTTTCCCTCTCCTTTCTCTATTATACTTCCACTTTCCTTTATAAAAAAACATTCCTTTTGCTATTTTTTAAACATTTAAACAAAAATTGATTTCATTCCACCTTTTCAATTAGTACTAGATTTTCGACAAATAGTCGAATTTACTCTTAAAATTTCAACTTTTTCCATAACTTGACGATATATTCATGGTAATATGTTTATAATTTATGATGATGTAGGTGATGAAATAATGTTAAAAAACAAAAAAGTTGGCTTTAAGATAGCTCTATTTTTTATCATCGTTTCACTATTAAGTGCAGGAAGTTACTTATTAACGACAACGTTCTTAGCCAAACAAGAAACTGATGCGACAGTCATTAACCTTGCAGGAAGACAACGAATGTTAAGTCAAAAGATGAGTAAAGAAGCAATTGAACTTTCAAACATGCAAAATAATCAAAAACGAGTAGAGTTACAAACTACAATGGAACTGTTCGATCAATCGCTTACTAATTTGATGAACGGTAGCACATCTGAAGGAATACCAGTAGCACCGAAATCAGTTTTGCAGCAATTAAATATTGTTAACGAATTATGGCAACCTTTCAAAAAAAATGTTGAAGCAGTTATTCAAAGTAAAGGTAATAATGATGAAGCTCTACAAGTCATAATCAGTTCAAATGTAGAATTACTGACAGAAATGAATAAAGCTGTTGGTCTGCTAGAACAAGAAGCGAACGATAAAGTAGCAAACCTTAAACTAGGATTGCTGTTTTCAATGTTTGTATTAATGCTTACTTGTTTAGCGGCATGGTTTGTATTGAATCGACATATAACAAAGCCAATCAAAGATGTGTCATTTGTTGCAAATCAAGTAGCATTAGGTAAATTGGATATAGAAAAGTTAAGCGTTAAAAACGAAGATGAAATCGGTCAGCTTAGTCTTTCAATTAACCAAATGCTGGATAACCTACAAGGGTTAATTAAAAAAATTAAAAGCACTTCTGAAAGCCTTACGATGTCCGCAACTGACCTTAACGGAAGTATTTCAGAAACTACAGTCGCTGCAGAACACCTTACTCATATAGCTGAAGAAACATCTGAAGGCGCTGATGAACAATTACGTTGTGTTAACGAATCAATTGAGGTCATAAATGAATTAACACAGCGTATTAATCAAATCTCGACTAGCAGTCAAGAAATGTCTAGGCTATCTTCCATATCTACAAATAATGTAGAACAAGGAGGTTCTGCAATCGAATCAGTTGTCACACAAATGGGGGAAATTCACAATAGTGTTGATAACATAGGTGGCTTCATTGATACGTTAAGAGGCCAATCAAAAGAAATTGGTAATATCAGCTTGATGATTACTGACATTGCCGAACAGACAAACCTCTTAGCTCTTAACGCCTCGATTGAAGCCGCTAGAGCAGGGGAACACGGCAAAGGCTTTGCGGTTGTTGCAAGTGAAATTCATAAACTAGCAAGTCAATCCAAACAATCAGCTGATCAAATTTCGCATATGATAACTGATATACAAAATGAAACAGGCAAAATTAATACATACATGGTGGAGGGAAAAGAAAAAGTAGACAGTGGAATGAAAACTACTTCTATCGTTAGTGAAACGTTTGACCATGTAAAAGCAACTATTCATTTACTTGTTAACCAAGTTTCAAATGTTACAAATAGCGTTGAGATGATCACTGAAAACAGTAAACAGATCGTCACTTCAATTAAAAAAGTAAAAGAAATCGCAATAAAAGAAGCTTCAGCAAGTCATGAAGGTTCAGCTGCAACAGAACAAGAATTAGCTGCAATGGAAGAAATGAAAGCTTCCGCTGACATGCTTGAAACAATTGGTAATGAATTACAAACACTATTACAAAAATTCAAAATATAAATTTCGTTTATTTAAGAGCCAAAGCAACAGGAACAAACTTTTATTTACAAACTCTTACCATCTCCATTATCAAATAACTTAATGCAAAAACTACGAATATAATAAGTTTACTAACATACAACCTCCCCTTACAGTAATATTAAGGAGAGGTTGTATGTTAATTTTTATATGGAATTTTAAAATATTGAAAAAAATATCTATTAGCATACCTTAATCAGCTGGACACTATCAATATCAAATTAAGGTGAGAAACAAATGAAGTTTATATCTATTATGATTTCATGATCCGTTTCAATCGTTCTAAAACTTCAGACGGTTCAACTCTAGCCTTATAATCCGCCTTCGTAAACTCGAATAGAATCGTTTTGTCTTGAGCAATGATATAAGTTGCAGCAACAGGAAGGGTCCATGATTCTTCTTCATTATACTTATCAATGTGGAGGCCTCTCTGTTTATATAATTCAATTAAATAATCAGGTAAAGGGTAGACAAGCCTAAATAGTGATGCAACTTTATTTTCTTTGTCACTTAATACGTGAAATTTCAAATCATTTTTCTCTTGGGTTGTTAGAGAGTTATCTGGTGTTTGAGGACTGATCGCAATAAGACTTGCTCCTTGAGCATGAATATCATCTAAGATTCGCTGATAAGCTCTCAATTCAATATTACAATAAGGGCACCAATCACCGCGGTAAAATGTCAAAATAACTGGTCCATTCTGTAATGCATCAGATAGTTGAACTTGTTCACCAGTCGCATTTGGAAGCAAAAAATCTGGTGCTTTCTCACCTATACGTAGACCCTTACCATATGTAGAATTCTCTAATTCATCAATTGCTTTTTTCATTTTATCTTGAGTAACTTGATCAGCTTTCTGCTTAAAATTATTAATATAATCTGAGATTTCTTCTTGCATACTTTTTTCCATGTCAATCACTCCTATCATTATTTATTGAATTTATTATAGTAGTCTTTTCTTTTATTGAACAATAATTTGCTTATCATTATTGTAATAACATAAATACATTATTCTTGATAAAATGAAACTTCGATCCTTTGGGGGATTCATTCATCTCTCACTGATGGTTAGTTGAAACAATCAGTTAATGACTTACATTTGCTCTTCCTCATAAACTTCATTGACATTTCTAGATTTTAATGTAGGAAACATAGCGTCAGTTGACACATTTTAAAATGTTTTATAACTATGGTTTACAATTGAATAATTTACTATTAAATACTAGCAGCACGAAAAAACCTGCCAATAATCTCGGCAGGTTTCATATTAATTCATCCAATTTTCACTTTGAGGCTGTTCTTGCCACTTTTGTAGCTGACTTAATTCTTCTGCTGAAATATATCCTTCTTCCTTTGCAACTTCAATTAACGTTTCAAAGTCAGTCAATGTATGTGCTGAAACATCTGCTTCTTCTAGCATGTTCTTTCCTTTTTCCAGACCATATGTGAAGATCGCTGCAATGCCAAGTACTTCACATCCTTGTGCGCGTAATGCTTCTACAGCTTGAATCGCACTTCCACCTGTTGAGATTAAATCTTCAATAACGACGACCTTTTGTCCTTGTTTTACTAACCCTTCGATTTGATTTCCTTTTCCATGCCCTTTTGCTTTTCCTCTCACATATGTCATAGGAACACCTAATCGATCACTTACCCATGCTGCATGAGGAATTCCTGCTGTAGCAGTACCAGATACAGCTTCACATTCAATGAATTGTTCTGTTACTAGTTTTTCTAAGCCGTTAGCAATTTCACGTCGAACGAGTGGAAATGAAAGTGTTAAGCGGTTATCACAATAAATTGGAGATTTCATTCCTGAAGACCATGTAAATGGGTCACTCGGTTTTAATGAGATCGCGCCAATTTTTAGTAAATAGCGTGCAATTTGCTTCTTCATCGTTCATTCCCCCATAGATCTTTGATTTGTAGATAACTTTCGAGTGGATTACTTGATTTCGTAATACTTCGTCCTACTACAATTGCCGTACTCGTTTGTTTGAGTGCTTCCTGAGGTGTTGCAATTCTTGTTTGATCGTCTATTGAATCACCATTTAAACGGATACCAGGTGTAACCTTCATAAATGCTTCACCACAAACCTTAGTGATCAGCGCTGCCTCCCATACCGAACAAACAACACCATCTAAACCACTTTGTAAAGCCATGTTTGCATAATGCCGCACCGTGGATTCCATCGTTTCTTCTATTAATAATTCATTACGTAATGTCTCATCTGACGTACTCGTTAGTTGTGTCACAGCAATGCACTTTGGACTTTTCATTCCTAAAGGTGTACCAGCGTATAATCCTTCTTTAGCTGCTTGCATCATTTTCATACCACCAGCAGCATGAACATTTACGATATCGACACCTAATGATGCTAAACTCCGCATTCCTTGCTGAACAGTATTCGGTATATCATGAAGCTTCAAATCGAGAAAGATTTCATGACCTCTAGTCTTGAGAGCTTCAATGATTGCTGGACCTTCTCGGTAAAATAATTCCATGCCTACCTTCACAAATGGCCGCTCATTTTCAAATTGCTCTAAAAAATGAATCGTATCAAACTTCGTTTGAAAATCAAGCGCGATTATTAGTGGTTTCTGCATACTTCCAGCTCCTTCCTTTCAATTCAGAAATATGCGAGACACCTAATTCATCCAATAATGCAGGCAATTCATTAATTATTGTTGGACATACGAATGGGTCAACGAAATTTGCAGTACCAACAGCAACTGCATCCGCTCCTGCTAAGAAGAATTCAATAACGTCCTCTGCTGTTTGTACACCACCCATTCCAATAATAGGAATCGAAACTTCTTGACTCACTTGGTGAATCATTCGAATTGCTACAGGTTTGATTGCTGGACCAGATAATCCTCCTGTTTGGTTCGCTAAAATCGGTTTACCTGTTTTAAGATCAATTCGCATCCCTAGTAATGTATTAATCATTGACAAACCATCTGCACCTGCATTTTCAACAGCCTTTGCTATTGATACGATATCAGCGACATTTGGTGAGAGCTTCACATAGACAGGTACTGAAGAAACTTCCTTAACCGCTTTTGTTAATGTTGCGGCCATATCAGGACTTGTTCCAAATGCAATTCCGCCCTCTTTCACATTCGGACATGAGATATTCAGCTCAAGAGCATGAACATTAGGTGCAGTTGAAATTGTTTTCGCAACAGCAACATAATCTTCAAGTCTAGAACCAGCAACATTCGCAATGATTGGTACATCATATTTCTCTAACCAAGGAAGTTCATTTTTCATCGCTGATTGTAGACCAGGGTTTTGCAAACCAATAGCATTCAACATACCTGCTGACGTCTCTGCAACACGCGGTGTTGGATTACCGAAACGAGGTTCTTCTGTAACAGCTTTAACCATAATGGCACCGAGTTGATTTAAGTCATACAATTGTGCAAACTCTTTTCCAAACCCGTAGCAGCCGGAAGCAGGCATAATCGGATTTTTCAATGATAATCCTGGTAATGTTACTGCTAATCTACTCACAGTACCACCTCCCCAAACTTAAAGACAGGACCATCACTACATACCTTTTTGTAATCAAAATCATTTTCACTTGGCGTATGACACACACATGCAAAGCACGCACCGATACCACACCCCATACGCTGTTCAAGTGAAATGAATCCTTTCTTATTTGCAAATTTTTTTTCAAGAGCCTTAAGCATTGGGATTGGGCCACAAGAATATAACGTATCAAATGATAATTTATGTTTATTGATTATGTCAGTAACGAATCCAGACGTCCCATATGAACCATCTACTGTTGCAACATATGTTTCTCCTAATTTTGCAAACTTTTCTTCATAAAACACTGCAGATTTTGTTTGAAAGCCAAGTACATGTATCACATTTACACCTTGAGACTTTAACTGTTGAGATAACTCGTATAATGGGGGTACACCAATACCACCGCCAACGAGTAAAGCCGTTTCCCCGCTCTTTGTCTCATCAACAGGAAAACCATTTCCGAGCGGACCAAGTACGTCAATCATTTCACCAGCGACACGTTCGCTGAAAAGTTTTGTTCCTTGCCCTTCGGCTCGATATAACATAGTGAACTGTTTACTATCCTCATCAACGTTGCAAATACTAATCGGTCTTCGTAAAAGGGGGTCAGCCCCTCCATGTACACGTACATGGACGAACTGACCTGGCTGCATGAATGAAACCATGTCACCTTCTAAAACTATTTCAAAGATATTTTCTGCAATTTCAGTTTGATGAATGAGCTTCATCTGCTCTTGCTTCATATACGCACCCCTTCACGCTGCTTTTCAAACTTAGGCATGGACTGCATTTCAAAAGTCATTGTTTCAATTACACGTAAGATTGCTTTTGCTGTATCAAGAGAAGTGAGACATGCAACCCCATTTTCTACAGCTTCTCGACGTATACGGAAACCGTCACGAGCAGGTTGTTTGCCTTTTGTCAACGTATTGATAACAAACTGTGCATCACCTTGACGAATAACATCTAAAAGATGAGGTTTTTCTCCACCAATTTTATTCACTACTGTAACTGGAATATTCTCTTCACGTAACCGAGCTGCTGTCCCTTCTGTTGCAAGTAGCTGATAACCGATATGGTTGAAGCGACGTGCGATTTCGACAGCTTCTTCCTTATCCTTATTCGCAACCGTTAGTAACACTGCTCCATGCGTTGGAATTTCAATTCCTGAAGCTACTAGACCTTTATATAAAGCTTTTTCAAGTGTTTTATCCCGGCCCATTACTTCACCTGTCGATTTCATTTCTGGCCCAAGTGTTATGTCAACACGTCTTAACTTGGCAAACGAGAAGACAGGTACCTTTACAAATACGTCTGAGCTTTCATCATGATATCCTGTTTCATAACCTAAATCAGGTAATTTTTCTCCAAGGATTACTTTTGTTGCGATGTTTGCCATTGGAACTCCAGTAATTTTACTTAAGAATGGCACTGTACGACTTGAACGTGGGTTCACTTCAATTACATAAACATTCTCTTCAAATACTACAAATTGGATATTTAAAAGCCCAACAATTTTTAAACCACGTGCTAATCGAATCGTATCTTCGATTATTTTTTCTTTCGTTTCTGGTTTTAAGCTTTGTGGAGGATAGACAGCAATCGAATCACCAGAGTGTACTCCTGCTCGTTCAATATGTTCCATAATTCCTGGAATATAAACAGTTTCTCCATCAGAAATTGCATCGACTTCAATTTCTTTACCAACCATATAGCGGTCAATCAAGACTGGATGCTGTGGATTAATTTTCACCGCATTCTCCATATATTGAAGCAATTCTTCTTCACGATAGACGATTTCCATCGCGCGACCTCCAAGTACATACGATGGGCGAACTAAGACAGGATAACCAATTTTCTTAGCAATCGTAACGGCCTCTGGTACAGATGTTGCCGTTTTCCCTTGAGGTTGTGGAATGCCAAGCTTCTCAAGCGCTTGTTCAAACTTATCACGATCTTCAGCACGATCCATGTCTTCAAGCTTTGTACCTAATATACTAACGCCTCTCGCTGCAAGTTCATCTGCTAAATTAATTGCAGTTTGTCCACCAAATTGAACGATAACGCCTTTCGGTTTCTCAAGGTCGATAATATGCATCACATCTTCAATCGTTAGCGGTTCAAAATATAACTTATCAGATATACTGAAATCAGTTGAAACCGTTTCTGGGTTATTGTTAACGATAATTGATTCATAACCTGCCTCTTTCAAAGCCCACACTGCATGAACCGTTGAATAGTCAAATTCGATTCCTTGGCCGATCCGAATTGGTCCTGATCCAAGTACAATCACGCTTTCTTTTTCCGTTACTACCGATTCATTCTCTTGCTCATACGTGCCATAATAATATGGAGTTGCTGATTCGAATTCTGCCGCACACGTATCTACCATCTTATACACTGGTACAAGTTGATTCCCTTTACGCCAATCATAGATTTCACGTTCAGTTGTATTCCAAATGCGTGCCAATACGCTATCAGCAAACCCATTCTCTTTCGCCTTAACACCAAACTCAATACTAAATGGATTTACTGCTACATCTTCATGTAACTTGACGAGCTTTTGTAATTTATATAAGAAGAAGTAGTCGATTTTACTCCACGAATAAATTTCCTCCATTGTTTTACCACGACGGAACGCTTCTGCTACGATAAACATCCGTTCATCATCAGGCTTTTCAATTCGCTTCTGTAATACTTCATCACTTAACTGCTCAAACTTCTCAAGTAAGATGTGATCAACATCTGTTTCAAGTGAGCGAATTGCTTTTAACATTGATTCTTCAAAACTTCTGCCGATCGCCATTACTTCTCCTGTTGCCTTCATTTGTGTACCGAGCTTACGGTTTGCTGCTTCAAATTTATCAAATGGCCAACGAGGAATCTTTGAAACAATGTAATCTAAAGCTGGCTCAAAGCAAGCATACGTACGACCTGTTACAGGATTTTTCATTTCATCAAGTGTTAAACCGACTGCGATTTTTGCAGCTAGTTTGGCGATTGGATAACCTGTAGCCTTAGATGCTAATGCACTAGAACGGCTAACACGAGGATTCACTTCAATAATGTAATAGTCAAAGCTATCAGGGTCTAATGCAAGCTGTACGTTACAACCACCTTCTATCTTAAGGGCACGAATGATCTTTAATGATGCATTTCGAAGCATTTGATATTCACGGTCACTCAACGTTTGACTCGGTGCAACAACAATTGAATCACCTGTGTGAACTCCAACAGGGTCAAAGTTTTCCATGTTACATACTACAATCGCATGTCCGCTTGAATCACGCATTACTTCGTATTCAACTTCTTTAAAACCAGCTATACTCTTTTCAATTAAGCATTGAGTTACTGGGCTATATTTCAAACCACTTGCTACAATTTCATTTAACTCTTCAGTATTATGGCAGATTCCACCACCTGTTCCACCTAACGTATATGCTGGTCGAACAATAACTGGAAAGCCTACTTCAGATACAAATCTTTCAGCTTCTTCAATTGTATGAATAATATCACTTTCTGGTACAGGTTCATTTAATTCGTTCATTAAGGAGCGAAATTGTTCACGGTCTTCAGCTTGCTCAATCGCTTTTAACGTTGTACCAAGAACCTTTACATTACATTCATCAAGCACACCTTTTTGCTTTAACTCCATCGCCATGTTAAGTCCAGTCTGTCCACCAAGTGTCGGTAGGATGGCATCAGGTCGTTCCTTACGAATAATTCTGCTAACAAAGTCATACGTTAGTGGTTCAATATAGACTTTATCCGCTATCTCAGAATCAGTCATAATTGTTGCTGGATTTGAGTTCACAAGAATTACTTCAAATCCCTCTTCCTTCAATGCTTGACATGCTTGTGTTCCTGCATAATCAAATTCTGCTGCTTGTCCAATTACAATTGGTCCTGATCCAATTACTAGAATTCGCTTAATATCTACGCGTTTTGGCATGTTGATGCTCCTTCCTTCTTCTCGGTGTTTATCATTTGTAAGAAATTATCGAACAATGGATTTGCATCTTCTGGTCCAGGTGATGCTTCTGGATGATATTGAACTGTAAAGGCTGGTAATGTTTTATGACGTAAACCTTCAATTGTTCCATCATTAAGTGCAACGTGTGTAATTTCTAACTCAGTTGCATCAATTGTATCTGACTTAACTGTATAACCATGGTTTTGTGATGTAATCGCAACATGTCCTGTTGTAAGATCCTTCACTGGGTGATTTGAGCCACGATGACCAAACTTCATTTTCTCTGTTCCTGCTCCACAAGCAAGAGCAAATAATTGATGACCTAAGCAAATCCCAAACAGTGGAATCTTCCCAACAATCCCTCGAATCATTTCAATCGCTTCAGGAACATCTTCTGGATCTCCAGGACCATTACTTAACATAATTCCATCTGGATTAAGGCGAAGTACTTCATCAGCTGTAATGTTATGTGGTACGACAATAACATCACAACCACGTGCATTCAATTCTCGCAATATACCATGTTTCATTCCAAAGTCTACAAGCACAACCTTATGACCTCGTCCTGGACTTGGATATGCATCCTTCGTTGAAACACGTTTTACTTGATCCGTTGGTAAAACGGTTGCTTTCAATTGCTCAACTATATGATTCACATCTACATCCATGTTGCAAATCTTGCCCTTTAACGTACCATAGTTACGGATAATTCGTGTTAATTTCCGAGTATCAATTCCCGATAAACCTGGAATATCAGTAGCTTTCAAGTAACTATCTAACGTCTCTTCATTACGCCAATTAGATGGAAATTCAGCGTGCTCTCTCACAATCAGACCATGAATGGATGGTTTGATTGATTCAAAGTCGTCTCGATTCATTCCGTAATTTCCGATTAAAGGGTAAGTAAGTGTTACGATTTGTGCACAATATGACGGGTCAGATAATATTTCTTGATAACCTGTCATTCCAGTATTGAAGACAACCTCACCATTCATATCCTTCTCGCTTCCGAATCCTTCTCCAATAAATACGTCACCATTCTCTAAGATTAGTTGTCTTTTCATTGTTGTTCGCTCCCTTTCTCCCATACCATTTGTCCTTTATAAAATGTTGCAACTGGCCAACCTTGGCACTTCCAGCCTGTAAATGGTGTATTTTTTCCTTTTGAAGCGAATAGCTTCGGATCAATTTCAGCTTCTTCCTCTAAATCAAGTACTACGATATCAGCAATTGCACCTTGTTCAATTTGCCCAAATGGTAGTTTAAATGTTTCTGAAGGTTTTTTATTTAAAAGCTCTAATAATTCCTCGAGTGATAACACACCTTTCTTTACTAGGTATGTATATAATAATGGAAAGGCGGTTTCTAAACCGACAATGCCAAATGGTGCTTCAATAATCCCTTCACTCTTCTCAACCTCACTGTGTGGTGCATGGTCTGTAGCGATAAAATCAATCGTTCCATCAAGTAAGCCTTCGATTAATGAATCACGGTCTTCTTTACTGCGCAACGGTGGATTCATTTTGAAATTTGAATCTAGACCTGGAATATCATCTTCACAAAGTAATAAGTGATGTGGTGTTACTTCTGCTGTTACATGAATACCTGCCCGCTTTGCATCGCGAACTGTTCGAACTGATTCCTTTGTACTAATGTGGCATACATGATAATGACAACCTGCCGCTTCTGCTAATAACACATCTCGAGCAATATGAACAGATTCACAAACTGATGGAATTCCATTCAACTCATGCTTTGCAGAAAAACTGCCTTCATGAACGGAACCCTTGTTTATCAGTGTGTTCTCTTCGCAATGAGCAACAATCGCGACATCGTGATCTGCTGCTTGTTTCATAGCCTTTAACATCATCGAAGCATCTTGCACCCCTACACCATCATCGGTAAAGGCAAAAGCCCCATGTTCTTTTAATGCTGCAAAATCAGTTAATTCTCTACCCAATTCTCGAATTGTAATTGAAGCATATGGAAGCACTCGTATATGAGCTGTTTCATTAATTTTGTCATTCACCAAACTTAAATTTTCAACTGTATCAGGCACTGGACGAGTATTCGGCATTGCTGCTACGGTTGTGAATCCCCCACGGGCTGCTGCCATCGAGCCTGTCTCGATTGTTTCTTTATGTTCTCCACCTGGCTCTCGCAAATGAACATGTAAGTCTACAAAACCTGCAGTAACAAGCTTTCCTTGTGCATCAAAAACTTCAGCATTATCTTCTTGAATATTTGCTGAAATTTGTACGATTTTTTCCCCATCAATTAAAATATCCTTTGTTACTAGCTCACTATTTTCAAATAATGTGGCATGCTTGATTAATCGCTTCATTTGTCATTCCTCCACTAGTTTGTTGTAATGCACGTTTTATCACTGCCATTCTTACGTAAACACCGTTTGTCATTTGCTTGAAAATTCTAGAGCGTTCACACTCAACAAGCTCATCAGCAATTTCAACGTTTCGGTTAAATGGAGCTGGATGCATTATAATACTGCGTTGTTTCATCAACTTCTCCCGTTCAACCGTTAACCCGTATTGATTGTGATAGTCTTCTTTCGTCATATTCATTCCATCTGCATGACGTTCATGCTGAATTCTCAACAACATCATGACGTCAGCACTTTTTACAGCTTCATCCATCTCTACATAATCTCCTGAATTATCTCGCCAATGTATAGGCGCAGTATAAATGACTTCAGCCCCTAACCGACTTAATGCTTCAGCATTTGAATGAGCAACACGACTGTGACGTATGTCACCACTAATTGCTACTCTTAAACCTTCAAATGTACCAAACTCCTGCTGTATCGTTAACAAATCTAACAATGATTGTGTAGGATGATGGCCTGAACCTGAGCCCGCATTAATAATCGGAATGCCGACTCGACCGACTAGCTCATCGAAATAATCATCAGCTTCATGTCGAATAACCGCGACATTCGCTCCAATTGACTCTAAAGTTCTTACAGTGTCATAGAGTGTTTCACCCTTTTGGGTACTCGATGAAGCAGCATCGAAGTTTAATACTTCAAATCCAAGTCGACGTTCTGCTGCTTCAAAGCTAAATCTCGTTCGAGTACTTGGTTCGAAAAATAAATTAGCAACAAATTGCTGTGCTGAAGGTTGCCATTTCATTCCTTCAGCAAACTGCTGTGCATCATGTAAAATTTCGTAAATCTCATGAACCGTTAACGCTGACATCGTTAATAAGTTTTTCATCATGAAACCTCCAAATCACAATTGTTTTGATTCATTCTTTAAAAGAATTTAAATTACTTGCTTACTGAACTAACTTTTTAGATCACTAAATGTCATACTTATCTACTTTTCTAGCAAAAAAGCACCCTTCATTAAGTAGAAGGGTGCTTGAAAACGAGGTGAAGCTATACTTCACCTGTTACAAACCGCTGCTTACACCCTTCGAAGCCTCACAGGACTTCATTTAAAATGTGTTCAATTCGTTATGCGGCATTTTCTTTTGATTGTTTTTCTGTATCAAACATGAAACCATTTCCATAACCAGACTCTTTGCCTGGTAGAACTAGGTTAAGGATTATACCAATAATCGTTGCAAGTGCCATACCTGAAATTTGAAGGTCATCACTCACTTGAATGAATGCTCCACCGACACCGATGACAAGAATAACAGATGAGATAATCAAATTACGTTTATCTCCTAAGTCAATTTGGTTGTCAATTAACATTCGTAAACCACTTGATGCGATAATACCGAATAAGACGATGGATACCCCACCCATAACAGGAGTTGGAATTGTTGCGATTAGAGCTGTAACTTTCCCGCTAAATCCGAACAAGGTAGCTAGGACTGCTGCTCCACCGATAACAAATACACTGAATACTCTCGTAATCGCTAGTACTCCAATATTTTCTCCGTAAGTCGTATTCGGAGGACCTCCAATAAATGAAGCAATTATCGTCGCAACTCCATCTCCCATAATTGACCTGTGTAAACCAGGTTTTTGAATGAAATTACGTCCAACTACTTTACTTAATACCATTTGGTCACCAATATGCTCTGCAATCGTTACGAGTGCAACTGGCATCATTATAAGAGCAACTTGCCAATTCATACTTGGCGTATACGTTACAAATGGAATGATGAATTCGGGCATTTCGAAAGGTCTTGCTTCTTGCACTGCCGTAAAGTCAACTAGACCAAGCATCGCAGCATAAGTATATCCTCCAACAATTCCGACTAAAATTGGGATTAATCCGAAAAAACCTTTAAATAAGATTGAGGCAATAATTGTGATAACTAGTGTGACAAGTGCAACACTAAAGTATGTCATACTATATTCACCAGATGGATTGTTCATTGCCATATCAATTGCGACACTTGAAAGTCCGAGTCCAATGACGATAATAACTGGACCGACAACAATTGGTGGTAATACTCTCATTAACCACTTTAAACCTGCTGCACGAATAGCAAGTGCAACAATTCCGTATAAGATACCTGCTAGGAAACTACCAAACATTGCTGCCTCTGGTCCACCTAATTCCTTCGCCATAATAATTGGTGCAATAAAAGCAAATGATGAACCGAGATACGCTGGTATTTGCCCCCTTGTAATAACTAGATACGCTAGCGTTCCTAAACCACTCGAAACAAGTGCAACCGCTGGGCTTAAACCGACTAAGTAGGGTACTAGAATCGTTGCTCCGAACATTGCAAATAAATGTTGGATACTTAACGTAAGCCAAGTATGAAGTTGTGGTTTTTCATGAACATCTAAGTTTACTTTTTGAGAGCTCATCCAATCTCCTCCAGAATAAGTAATAAAAAACCTCTTTGCTCGGAGATGCTTGCAAAGAGGTTGACGGCATGAGTATAGATGTGTGGCTTAAACCACACATACTATTACACTCACAATCGTTCCCTTGCAAGCCTCACAGGACTTGATTAAAGGGGATATTTATTTTTCATAAATTCGAACGATGTCTTCATTATCAACTTCACTTAATTTTACAACGATGACTTCCGAATTCGATGTCGGTACATTTTTCCCAATAAAGTCTGGGCGTATCGGTAATTCACGGTGACCACGATCCACTAGAACGGCTAATTGAATTTGAGCAGGACGACCAATATCCATTATTGCATCTAAAGCTGCTCGTACAGTTCGACCAGTAAAAAGCACATCATCGACTAGAATTACGGTCTTCTCAGAAATATTAACTGAAATATCAGTTCCATTTAATAAAGGATCTTCGTTAACTGTTTTCTTAGACAAATCATCACGGTATAACGTAATATCGACTTCACCAACAGCAATTGCTTCACCTTCAATTTGTTCAATTCGCTCTGCTAGACGATTTGCAAGGTATATCCCTCTTGTCTTAATACCGACTAAGATACAATTTTCGATCCCTTTGTTTCGCTCGATTATCTCATGTGCAATTCGAGTCAACGCACGTTGAATCGCTTTTTCATCTAAGACAATAGCTTTTTCATTCATCCTTTTCACCCCTCACTGCTCATATTCTTATTAACTATGTGTCGTTGTACACCCAATAAAAAACCTCTCGCATCCGCGAGAGGTGTTAGATTCAAACATATAGGCAGACTAATCCAATCTGCTAGTAGTTTGCTTCATTCCTTCTCAGCCTCACGGGACTGTAATTAAAGGGCAGTGATTTAGTTGTTGAAGTCATTATGTCATTCCTATAACTTTCTGTCAACTATTTTTGCGAAAATTATCGAGAATCTGCGCAAATCGCTCTGGTAAGGGTGCTTGAAATGAAACGAACTCTTTCGTTTGTGGATGTTCAAAGCCCAATGTCTCTGCATGTAACGCTTGTCCATCTACATCGATCGTTTTACGTGGACCATATTTCGGATCTCCTACTAATGGAAAACCTATATAACGCATGTGCACACGTATTTGATGAGTTCGTCCTGTCTCAAGCTGACATTCAACATATGTATGATTTTTAAAACGTTCTAACACTTGGAAATGTGTTACTGCTTCTTTTCCTTGGTCAACGACTGCCATCTTCTGACGATCTTTCGGATCACGACCAAGAGGGGCTTCTATAGTACCTTTTTCATGCGGAATCACACCATGTACTAATGCACGATACTTACGTAAAACAGTTTTATCTACTAACTGTTGTACAAGTGATTCATGTGCAACGTCATTCTTCGCCACCATCAGTAAGCCTGAAGTATCTTTATCGATACGATGTACAATACCCGGTCTCATGACTCCGTTAATGCCTGACAAATCGTTACAATGTGCCATAAGCCCATTTACTAGTGTGCCTGACAAGTGACCAGGTGCTGGATGTACAACCATCCCGCTCGGTTTATTAACGACAAGGACATCCTCATCTTCAAAATATATTTCCAATTCCATCTTCTCAGGTTCTACATCAAGAGGTTCAGGCTCTGGTATAGTTAATGTGATTTCATCACCTTGTTTTACTTTTTGATTGACTTTCACAGCAGAACCATTGACAAGTAGATGTGATTCCTTTATCCATTGCTGCACTTGTGAACGAGACCATTCCTGATTTTGGTCTGCAACCCATTTATCAATTCGGGTTCCTTGATGTTCAAGTTCTACTGACCATTGCATTTTTTCCATTAAGCGTTCCTCTTCTCTTTTTTACTCTCTAATAATGAATAGATAAAAATGATGATGACACCGACAACGAGCGCCGAGTCAGCAACATTAAAGATTGGATAATTGTATATAGGCAATTTTTCTTTATGAAAGAAATAAATATCAATAAAATCAACTACTTCTTTTCGAAATAAGCGATCAATAAAGTTTCCTATCGCTCCTCCTAAAATTAATGCCAATGCCCAACTCAGTAAACGTTCTGTCTTTTTAACCTTTTCTATATATACAACAACACCAATAATGACAGCGATCGTAACGATATAGAAGAACCACATTTGCCCCTCTAGTATTCCCCATGCAGCCCCTCGATTACGATGTGACGTAAGAAAGAAAAAGCCATCAATAACTGGAATACTTTGTCCTAAGCTCATTTTTGTTAGAACAAGCCATTTCGTAATTTGATCGATTAAAATAACAAGTAATGCGGCAACATAATAGCGCACCTTCTACTTCCTCCATTCCCAATAATTAAAAGAATTAATCTCTCTTATATCACACAATTAACTGACAATTTCAAGGTGAATAACGTTCATATAACGTACAAACCTCAATTGTTTACAAAGTCTGATACTGTTGCATTTTAGCATAAGCATGCTGATGAGACAATCTTTTCATCCATTGGGAAGGAATTATAAGAGTTTTACGTACAAAAATATTGAACCCATTTTGCTTCATTTATCGTCCGAGCTGTCGGAAGGACAGACAGCATTGAAAGAGGTATATGTTTGCCGCTTTGTTCACACGTACCATACATCCCTAAATCCATTTTAATTAGAGCACGGTTAACATCTTCTAATTCTTGTTTAACGTAACTGAGGGTTTCAGCATTCATTGGTGGTGAATGTGATAAATACGTTGATAATTCATTTTGTGTTTGCCTAAGCTCTCGTTCAATCTGTAGGAATTTATCATCCATCATATTCCCCCTCATTTAATTGTTCTATCAGTAGTGTTTGCTCGATTTTCAAAAAATAAAATGGGGAACTTTTGTTAATGAAGATGTTGAATTCAAGAATTGAGTATATCAGATAATATTTCATATTTTTTTGATAATTTTAGAACAGCAATGTCATTAAAATAAGAAAAACACGTCTGCTGTCTAAGCAAACGTGTTTTTCATTACATAATTAATAATTTTCCTTAACAATCTTAGCGCAGCTTTCACAAACCGTTGGATGCTCTGCATCATCACCTACTGTTGTTGATACAACCCAACAACGGTCACATGTTTCACCATCTGCAGGTAACACTTCTACAGCAAGCGTCTCTAGTTGCTGAGCACTTTCAGGTGCTTCTTCTTTCGCACCAACAACTTCACAGCTAGATACAATAAATAACTTATGAAGATCTAAAATACTTGAAAGAATATCCGTTGTTTCAGCATTTGGATATAGCTTAATGCTAGCTGTTAACGATTTTCCAATAACCTTTTCATTTCGTGCATGTTCGAGTGCCTTTAAGACATCATCACGAACAGTCATGAAATGATCCCATTTTGCTTCAAGTTGTTCTGATACTTGTAACTCTACTTTTTCTGGCATATCCACTAGCTGTACGCTCTTTTCTGTCACACCTGGGATATAACTCCAAACTTCATCTGCTGTATGAGTTAAAATTGGCGCTACAAGCTTTACGAGTGCTTGTAATGTCTCATATAAAACAGTTTGAATACCACGACGACCTTTATCATCTGCAGCTTGAATATACAAAACATCCTTGGCAATATCTAAATAGAATGAACTTAAATCAATCGTACAGAAATTATGAACATCATGATAAATGGAAGCAAATTCATACTCATCATATGAACGCTTAACACGATCAATTAACTTATTCAACTTCACAAGCATATATTGGTCGACTTCCCCTAGTTCATCAAATGCAAGAGCATTTGTGTTCGGATCAAAGTCATCTAAGTTTCCGAGCAAGAAACGGAACGTATTACGGATTTTTCGATAACTTTCTGCAACTTGCTTTAAGATTTTATCAGAAATACGTACGTCAGCTTGATAGTCAACAGATGCTACCCATAGACGAAGAATATCTGCACCAAGCTGCTTCATTACTTTATTTGGAATTACAGTATTACCAAGTGATTTACTCATCTTACGCCCTTCACCATCTAGTGCAAAACCGTGTGAAAGAATGCCTTTATATGGAGCCTTACCAGTAATTGCAACACTTGTAGATAATGATGAATTAAACCAACCTCGATACTGGTCAGAACCTTCTAGATATAAGTCAGCTGGACGCTGCAATTCATCACGCTCAACTAATACTGCTTGGTGTGAAGAACCTGAGTCAAACCATACATCCATAATATCTGTCTCTTTCGTAAACTGACCGTTTGGACTATGCTCAGACGTAAATCCTTCAGGGAGTAAATCTTTAGCATCCCACTCAAACCAAACGTTAGATCCGTGCTCACGGAATAAATTTGAAACATGCTCAATTGTTTCACTCGTAATAATCGGTTCATTATTCTCACCATAGAAGACAGGGATCGGAACACCCCATGCACGTTGACGAGAAATACACCAATCTTCACGGTCTTTAATCATATTATAAAGGCGTGTTTCTCCCCATTTAGGAATCCAATTCACATCACGTACAGCTTGAATTAAGTCTTCACGAATATCTTTAATTGAAGCAAACCACTGTGCTGTTGCACGGAAAATTGTTGGTTTCTTCGTACGCCAATCATGTGGGTATGAATGTGTAATGAAGTTTAATTTCAATAATGCGCCAACTTCTTCAAGCTTTTCTGTAATTGGCTTATTTGCTTCATCGTAGAACAACCCTTCAAAACCAGGTGCTTCATTCGTCATATATCCTTTTTCATCAACAGGACAAAGGACATCTAAACCATTTTGTTTACCAACGAAGAAGTCATCTTCACCATGACCTGGTGCTGTGTGAACACATCCTGTACCAGCATCCGTTGTAACATGATCACCTAAAATAACGAGAGAATCACGGTCATAAATTGGATGTGTCGCAACGATATGTTTTAATTCAGCACCTTTAAGTGTATTGACAACCTTTGGCTCATTCCACTCTAACGTCTCTGTTAAGTTCTCTACAAGCTCAGATGCGACAACATATTTTACACCATTTGTTTCTACAACACTGTATTCGATCTCTGCATGTACTGCAATTCCAAGGTTTGCTGGAATCGTCCACGGAGTTGTCGTCCAAATGATAAACTTCTCATCACCGTCAAGTACACCTTTTCCATCTTTCACATTAAATGCTACATAAATAGACGGTGAACGCTTATCTTGGTATTCAATCTCTGCTTCAGCTAATGCTGACTCTGATGATGGAGACCAATATACAGGTTTCTTACCTTTATAGATAAAACCTTTTTCAGCCATTGCACCAAATACTTTTATTTGTTGTGCTTCATAATCTTTCGTTAATGTAATGTATGGATTATCCCAGTCTGCACGAACACCTAAACGTTTGAATTGCTCACGTTGACGGTCAACTTGCTCATACGCATATTCTGCGCATTTTTCACGGAATTCAGCTACGCTCATTTTTTTACGATTCACTTTTTTATTTTTCGTTAATGCAGTTTCAATTGGCAAACCGTGTGTATCCCAGCCAGGTACATATGGTGCATGGAAACCTGCCATAGATTTATAACGAACAATCATATCTTTTAAGATTTTGTTCATTGCGTGCCCCATGTGAATGTCACCATTCGCATATGGAGGACCGTCATGAAGAATAAATAAAGGACGACCTTCTGTACGTTTTTGTACAAGTTCGTAAATATTCATATCTTCCCATTTTTTTTGCATTTCTGGCTCACGGTTTGGAAGATTCCCTCTCATTGGAAACTCAGTTTTCGGCATAAGTAGTGTGTTTTTATATTCCACTTTTCTTCCTCCTTTAACTTTCATAGTTGTAGAAACTTCGCGTTAATAACCACCATTATTTTACAAGCATTGCAAATAAAAAAACCTTCTCATCCCAAAAAGGGACGAGAAGGTTCCCGCGGTACCACCCTTGCTTGACAAATTAAATACATTTGTCCTGCTCATACATTCGTAACGTGAATGATCCCGCTGCGTCCTACTCGTATGAATTATGACAACCTTATGGTCAGTTGTTCTAATTCATTATATAATGCCAGTTCGGCTTAATGATGTTCAGCGCAGAACTCAAGGGTGATTTTCCTTCTATTCACTTACATCAGGCTCCCACCGTCCCTGACTCGCTTAGTAAGCATTAATAGACATACTGCCCCTCTCAATGTTTCTATCGATTATCATCCATATATTTATTGATAAATACATGAAATTTTTAAATAGTATCTTAAAGATTATATGTAATTCATGTCAAAGAGTCAAGTTTTCAACGATTTTCTTGTTTACTTTCTTCCTCTTCGTATTGCATAAGTTGGTCCCAGTCATCATTTTCAAGCATCTCTAACTGTGCTTGAATCAACATGCGGAAACGATTCCGAAAGACCTTTGATTGTGTCTTTAACTCTTCAATTTCTAAAGATATCTTACGTGACTTAGATAATGATTCATTTATAATTCGGTCTGCATTTTTTTCGGCTTCTTTTATAATAAGCTTTGATTCCTTATTTGCATTACGCTTTACATCTTCAGCCGTTTCTTGTGCAACTAGTATTGAATTATTCAATGTTTCTTGAATCGTAGAAAAATGACTTAGTTTTTCTTCCATCTCTGAAACCTGTTCTTCTAATGCTTTCTTCTCTCGAATAATAAGTTCGTAATCTTTAATCACTTGGTCAAGAAATTCATTAACCTCATCTTCGTCATATCCTCGAAAACCTCTATTAAACTCTTTGTTGTGGATATCTAACGGTGTTAACGGCACCCTTCACACCTCCGCTCAAAGTACATTGTAAACTTTTACTATTATAGTATTGTAACATGTTTTTTCGACAAACACTTCTAGTTTTCCTGCAAGATTTGATTATTTTTTCTTTCCATACGTAATTCGATATTTATCTTTTTTCGTTTTACCTTGTATTTCGAGTAATTTACTACGACCAAACCCTCGTACTGAGAAAGCATCATTTTGTTCACACGGATAATCAGTACGTTCCACAACTTTAAAATTCACTTTAACAACACCACTATTAATGAAAGAGGCAACCTTTTGACGAGAAAGGTTATAGATCTCAGCTAAAATAACATCTAACCGCAATGATGATACTGTACCAACATGATGTTCCCATTCTTCCTCGAAAATAATTAGCTCAGAAGTTGGTTTTTCAATAAGTTCAATTGATGCTTTTCCAACAGAATCAAGGTTAAAACGAACATAATCTGCGATATCTTTTGAAACGAGAAATTGATAATGTTCACCATCTGTCAAAATGTCTCCAAACTTACCTCTTTTTAATCCTAAAGACATTTGTGCGCCTAATATTTGGCGATGTGAAATCGTAACAAATTTCGCTGGATACTTTATCTCAAACATATGAACCTCAAAATCATCGTCTGAAGGTTCAAAATATGGAGGGTACAATATTGCTCGCTTACGCTCAACCGATTCTGCTCCACCAAACAATGAGAATAGTACCTCTTCATCTTTACCTATAACTGTTGATAAAATATGCTGCTCTCTCGGATCAAGGAAATCGGTCAATTTTACTGAGTATTGACCGATAACTTGATCACGCCACTCCAACACTTGGTCTATAAATGAATACTCTTCCTGTCGAAAATGCTGATAGATCGACATACACACCTTCACTCCGAAAAATATATTTTTATTTCATCAGTATAATTAAAAATACGTATAACACTTAGTAATTATTAAATTTACACTCAGAACCAATATAAAAAGGAGACCCCTTCAGGTACTCCTTCACTACATTACATAAACATGAGATATAATTGAACCGCACCACTTTTTGCAAGACTAAGTACAAAAATGGCTACGATTGGCGATATATCAATCATGCCAAGCGGCGGAATTATCCGACGAAATGGCTCCAAATAAGGCTCTACTATCCGTCCTATAAATTGACCAAGTCCAGACTCTCGCGCATTCGGAAACCATGACATGAGAATATAACCAATAATTACATAAGAATAGATTTCGATTGCTGTCACAATTAACTGCACAATCGGACCTAAGAAACCCATTCAAACTTCACCACCTATCATTATCAAACTCTTGTTCGGACATCATCTCTGAAATTGTTCCAGAGATATCAATGTTATCAGGTGTACACAAGAACGTATGTGCACCTAATTTTTTTATGTCGCCACCTATAGCATAAACGGTTCCGCTCAAAAAGTCGACTATACGTACTCGTTGTTGTTGATTTACACGTTGTAAATTAATAACTACAGCTCTTCTACTATTGAGTTGATCGGCAATTTCCTGTACTTCATCATAATTTCTTGGTTCTACTAATACAACTTTTGATGCTTGTTGAACACTTTGTAAACTAACCACATTTTGTTGATTATGCTCTTTTAAATTTTGTTTTGTATTTGTTTGCCTTTTCTGTTCATGTTCTAAACTATCTTCTTCTACATATTCATACTCATATTCATCTTCTAATGCAAAGAAATTCTTAATTTTCCCCATAAAACTCATTTCATACACCTCCCTAGTTTAATATTCTTTTCCAACTAGTGCTGTACCGATTCTAATATACGTAGCTCCCTCTTCAACTGCAATTTCAAAGTCATTACTCATTCCCATTGATAACTCAGTACATGGAGCAAAGGGTAACCTTTTATGTATAATGATATTTTGTAGTTCTTTCAAGTGCTTGAATGTGTCTCGGAGCACATTCTCATCTTCTACAAAAGGAGCCATCGTCATTAAACCGATCACTTCTATGTTAGGAAGCTCTGCTAGTGATTCAATAAATGAAATTGTGTCATCTGGTTGAAGACCGTGCTTGGACTGCTCTCCAGAAGTATTCACTTGTACAAAACACTTTACTTTTTGTGTAGCTCGTTTATTTATTTCTTTCGCTAGTGATTTCCTATCGAGAGAATGAATGTATGCAACCTTGTCAATAATATCTTTCACTTTACGTGATTGAAGTGAACCAATAAAATGCCATGTTGCCTCGTTGCCAATCACCTCATATTTATCTATGAGTCCTTGGTCACGATTTTCCCCTAAATCTTTTATCCCTGCCTCAAGCGCTAGTTGAGCTGTTTCTACACTCACATATTTTGTTACGGCAATAATTTTTACATCTTTTGGATTTCGATTGACTCTCTCACAAGCCTTCTCAATCCGTTCTTTAATCTGTATGACATTTTCTTGTACGTTCAAGTGCCATTCAACCTCCTACAACGCTTCTTATGTCATTGCAATTACACCAAACATTCTTCCAGTATTGCCTTCATCTCGTCGATGCGAGAAAAACAATGCTTTTTGACAACTTGTACAATGTGTACTTACTTCAAGGTTTTCTTCACGTATTCCTGCATGTAATAACAACTGAGCGTTTAGTTGTTTTAAGTCTAATTGTGATTTACCATTCATTTTCTCAGAGAAAGGCTTATTATTACTTTCGTATGGTAAGTTCCTTACATGATCCATTACACGGTCATCTACCTCATAACAACACTGTCCAATTGCTGGCCCTACAGCAACACGTATTTCACGAAGTGGAACACCATGCTGTTCATGCCAAATTCGAATCATTTTAGGACCAACTTGGGCAACCGTTCCCTTCCAACCAGCATGAGTAATCCCTACTAAATTATATTTAGGTGAGAAGAAAAATAGCGGTGTACAGTCTGCAAAACTTGCAGCGAGATAGATTCCACCTTCTGTTGTGTACATTCCATCTGCTTCTCCTAATACATTACTAGTAGAGACAAATGCATCCTTTCGTTTATCTTCTTTCTTCACTTCTATTATGTGATGACCGTGAATTTGATCAACAGTTATCCAATCATCAATGTTACTATTCAATGATTGAGCTAAGATTTGCCGATTCAAAACTATATCTTCTAAAGTATCCTTAACTTGAAAACCAACATTTAAACTGTCGAACGGCGGTTTACTTACACCGCCGTTTCGCGTACTTATCCCAGCAACAATATTGTCATATTGGTGAGACCATGGAGCGATCTCTAAAAATGATGATGAAGATAATCGAAAAGGTTCATTTCGTTTCATTGTCCCTCACCCTTTATATGTCCCATTTAATTACTAAGTGAATTCCTTACGTAGAAATCATTACTATTTTAGCATAAACTACATACTGATAGCGATATGAACGAAGTCACATTCTTGTTCCTATTCTATAATATTAACGTCGTTCACGCGCACTAATATTACGTCTTGTCCAATTTTAACAATGTTTTCCCACGAAATGGTCATCGCATCATCACGACCTAAAAAACGCATACTCTTTCCCTTAAGCGGAACAGAAACGGTATTTATTTTTCCAGAATCCAAGTCGATATCAAAATCAATGATATGACCAAGCCTCTTCCCATTTGATACGTTTACAACATCTTTTGATTGAAACTCAGAAATTCTAATCATTACACTCTCTCCCTTCCCCGTCTACAACCATTCTATGCATATTAAAGCTTGGACAATAACGAAAAGTAAACAAACTTCTTAATTAGCTTTTTCACTAGTACGCTTAATTTTTAATCTAAACGTTAAAAACCTGTTCGCAATGTCGCAAACAGGTTCACAATCAATTTCAGCTAATGCTGAATATTTTTATTCATTTGTTTAATTGCTGCTTTTTCCAGGCGAGAAACTTGTGCTTGTGATATTCCGATCTCTTCGGCAACTTCCATCTGAGTCTTCCCTTGAAAAAATCGTTTCGTTAAGATCATTTTTTCTCTGTCATTTAAACGACGCATTCCTTCTTTAAGGGCAAGCTCTTCGATCCATTGAATATCTTTGTTTTTCTCATCACTTAACTGATCCATGACGAATATTGGATCGCCTCCATCGTTATAAATTGGTTCAAATAACGAAACAGGATCTTGGATAGCGTCTAATGCAAAAACAACTTCTTCATGAGGTACATCTAATTCCTTGGCTATTTCTACTGCTGTCGGTTCACGTGACGTTTTCGCAATAAGCTTTTCACGTGCCTGAAGGGCTTTGTAAGCGATGTCTCTTAAAGAACGTGAAACACGAATTGGATTATTATCCCGCAGATATCTGCGAATCTCACCGATAATCATTGGCACTGCATATGTAGAAAATCGAACATTTTGGCCAAGATCAAAATTGTCAATCGATTTCATCAGTCCGATACAGCCAACTTGAAAGAGGTCATCCACGTATTCACCTCGATTATTGAAGCGTTGAATGACGCTCAAAACGAGCCGCAAATTGCCGTTTACTAGCTTTTCTCTAGCTGTATCATCTCCACTTTGCATTTCTCTAAACAGCTTGCGCATTTCTTCATTCTTCAAAACAGGTAACTTAGATGTATCAACACCACAAATTTCTACTTTGTTACGCGTCAATTCTTTCCCTCCTTATCGGAGCTTAACAAGGACTTGAAAGCTTGAAGTTTCTCCATAGCTTCACGTTACCTTCGCTTCCACTATCTTTAATGACTTGCCTGACAAAAGTTTCGACAAGTGAAATGAAATAGTACAAGTTAAGTATCTCCTCGTGAGGGAAAAATATGCACACACATTAATCGTTCGAAATACACAAAAATTCTAACTATTTACTTCAATACGTTTTTCTTCAGATCATTTTGTTAAATTCTTTTCGTAATCTCCCAATAATGCGCTTCTCAAGCCTTGATATATATGATTGTGAAATCCCTAACATATCAGCAACATCTTTTTGTGTTTTTTCTTCTCCGCCTGATAAACCGAATCGAAGTTCCATAATTTGTTTTTCACGTTCATTTAAAAACTCTAATGACTTACGCAACAAATTACGATCGACTCGATCATCTAAATCCTTTGTAATAATGTCTTCATCTGTTCCAAGCACATCTGATAATAATAATTCATTCCCATCCCAATCAACATTGAGTGGTTCATCAAACGATACTTCTGAACGTATTTTATTATTGCGACGCAAATACATTAAAATTTCATTTTCAATACAACGAGATGCATATGTAGCAAGCTTAATTTTTTTCTCAGGATTGAAAGTATTAACTGCTTTTATTAACCCAATAGTCCCTATACTTATTAAATCTTCAATGTTTATGCCTGTATTCTCAAATTTGCGAGCAATGTAAACGACAAGACGCAAATTTCGTTCAATAAGGAGTGAACGTGCACTTTGGTCTCCTTTCGTTAACTTTTGGAGGAGGTGGAGTTCTTCATCTTTCGTTAAAGGAGGTGGTAATGCTTCTTTCCCACCAATATAATATACTTCATCTGTTTTGATTCCGAGTCTCATTAGTAATTTGTACCAAAGTAATGTGATTCGCAATTTTAAATTGTTCATCGTTATCCCCCTTTATTATTTAGCTTGATTCGACACAAAAGCCTTTCCATTCTTAATCATATCTAGATGCAAAATGCATTCAAAATCACCTTCTGAAGAAAGTGCCCCATCGTGTAAACCAATTAACACCTTATGCACGACTATACGTTCTTCCCCCATCGTTATGGTGACAACATCTGGTTTAACAGCTAGTAGCATTTGGTTACGTGTGCCAAGTCCTTGAAATGGAATTAACCGCAACCGCTTTCCCCAATTTGATGGGAATTCTACCATTCCAATCGTCTCAGGGTGATGTACAGCGTTAAGCACTTCATGTGGAATTTGTGATTGTGCATAAACTATATCAATAATCATTACAGGAGTTTTTGTTACCGGATCATATAGTTTATTACCACTATCTATTAATCCTTTCATAAATAAAATAGTTTGCCCAATGTCAATTTCAACTTGTACGATATGCTCTGTCTGAAATGAACGTGTTTCCACCTCAGAAAACTGTTTTTTTGAAAGTACCCAAATTAATGGAAATGTGATTAAGACAAACAACCAACTAGCAGGACTACCAAAGCCCCCTGTTTGAGTTTGTAATACACCATTTGCAATCGAACTCTCAACTTGAAGAAAATAATGAATTCCAATCATTCCGCCACCAACCATAAATGTAATAACATAAAAAGTAAGTAAGCCTTGAAGAAAAAAACGGAATTTTCGATAACCGAAAGCAATAAATATAATTAAGAATGAAAATAAGAATTTACCAATCGGTTGTGTAGCAAAGAATGACAGTGGTGAAAAATAAAGTAATACGGTAGATGAAGCAATTAAACTACTTACTATAAGTCTCCATTTCGAGAGACGCCTCTTCAACACAATCGCAGTTAGCGCTATTAAGCTAAGATCTATACAAAAATTCAATAACCAAATGATGTCTAAGTAGACAACCACTCAACTTCTCCCTTCTATAGGATTAATTGAACTATATGTGTAAGTTAGTATACAAAAGAATAGATTTAAAGTCTGTCAATTGATGACAGCTATACGAAATAGTTTTTGACATATTTTTGATTATTTTGTCTATCCTAAAAGGGAATTTTAAACAAAAAAAGCATAGCTTTGTAAGAAACAAAGCTATGCTTTTCATATAATATTAGTATTAATTGTATTGATCTATCTACAGAAGAACACTTATAAATAATATTATAAGAGTAATAAAAGCTTAATCACGGCGACGTTTTCGATTGCGTAAAAACGTTGGAATTTCTAACGTATCCTCTTCAGGTTGATGATTGAAAGAAGGTGTTCTCGGTTGCTCAACTTCGACATCTTCCCTCTGTCTTGGCTTCGGCACAGTATTAGTATTAGTGTTCGTATTGCGATTATTTTGCATAAGTGGACGACGTGGTTTCGGTTGACTTAAATCAATATCATTGAAACCTGTCGCAATAACTGTAACAACAATTTCATCTTTAAGATTATCGTTAATAACTGAACCAAAAATCATATTTACTTCTTCGTCAGATGCTGATGATACAATATCAGCTGCTTCTTGTACTTCATATAAAGATAAGTTTGATCCGCCTGTAATATTCATTAATACACCTTGTGCACCATCAATTGATGTTTCAAGTAATGGACTTGAGATAGCCTTTTTCGCTGCCTCAGCTGCTCGGTTTTCTCCAGTAGCAATTCCGATACCCATCAATGCAGAGCCTTTGTCAGACATTATCGTTTTTACATCTGCAAAGTCAAGATTAATAAGACCTGGAACTGCGATTAAATCTGAGATACCTTGTACACCTTGGCGAAGCACATTATCAGCTTCTCGGAATGCTTCGAGCATCGGAGTATTTTTATCAACGATTTCGAGTAAACGATCGTTAGGAATGACGATAAGCGTATCGACATTATCTTTCATTGCGTTAATACCGCCACCCGCTTGAGTTGCACGTTTCCTTCCCTCAAATGTGAATGGACGCGTTACAACACCCACAGTTAGAGCACCTAACTCTTTCGAAATTTGTGCAATGACTGGAGCAGCACCTGTTCCAGTTCCACCACCCATACCAGCAGTAACAAAGACCATATCTGCACCTTTTAATGCCTCTTCGATTTGCTCTTTACTCTCTTCAGCAGCTTTTTTACCTACTTCTGGATTCGCACCTGCTCCAAGTCCACGCGTTAGCTTACCACCAATTTGCATCTTTGTTTCTGCCTTTGATAGATTAAGAGCTTGCGCATCTGTATTTACTGCTATAAATTCTACACCTTGTACACCGTGTTCAATCATTCGATTAACGGCATTGTTACCTCCGCCGCCAACACCTATTACTTTTATGGTTGCTAACTGGTCCAATTCTGTATCAAATTGCAACATAATTAATCCTCCTAATCATCCATATTGCTAAACTAGTTCGTCATTATTCGAAGAAATATCCAATCCATTGTTTCACTTTCTTCGAAACATTTTCTTTGTTTTTTTGCTTTACTTTTTTTGGTTTAGACTGCTGAGTCTCTTTCGTTGAAGCATTCTCAACGGCTGACTCTGACACAGCTCCATTTACTTGTATCCCTTGTAACCTTGCTTGACGATGTATGTATTGAATTAACCCAACACCAGTCGTATATTGTGGTTCTCGAACTCCAATATAGTCTGGACTCGCAATTCTTACATTATGTCGCAATACTTCTTCTGCTAACTCTAGTACACCAGTCATCTTTGAGACGCCACCTGTTAGAACATAACCTCCAGGTAAATCACGATACCCCATCTTCCGTATCGTATCTTGAATAATTTCTAGCATTTCTTCAAGTCTTGCCTCTATAATATCAGATAAATCCAACTGACTGTATGTTTCTTTCGTATCACTTCCGATAATTGGAACACTGAACACTTCTTCCTCAGAGGCCATGTCATAATGGGCATATCCATATTTGACTTTAATCCGCTCAGCTTCCTCCGTTGATGTGCGGAAACCAATCGATATATCCTTTGTCATATTCATGCCCCCAAACGGCAACACTCGTACACTTTGCAAATGGCCAAATTCAAAGATAGATATTGTTGTTGTTCCTCCACCAATATCAATTAGAGCAGAGCCCATATTTTTTTCATCTTTTGATAACGCAAAGTGACCAGCTGCGAGGGGTTGTAATGAAATTTCAGTAATTTCTAGACCTGCTTTTTCAACGCAACGTAAAAGGTTATGTAAAACGGTTTTTGCAGTTGTGACAATTGTACCTTCAAGTTCTAACCTAACACCTATCATTCCTCTAGGATCATTTATTTCACCTAATCCATCCACAACAAATTGATGTGGAACAACGCTAATAATTTCTCTTTCAGGTGGAACAGAGATAACTTGTGCAGCATCAATCACTCGTGCCACATCTTCATTGCCAATCTCTTTATTTTCACTGGAAACTGCCACTACACCGTGACAAGGCATAAGTTCAACATGGTTCCCACTTACTCCTACAATCACACGGTTTATATTAACGCCTACCATTCTCTCTGCTTGTTCAACTGCTTCACGAATGGAATAGACAGTTTCATCTATGTCTACGATTGATCCTTTCTTCAATCCTTCTGATTGAACGTTACCCACTCCAATGATATTTAAGGAATCATTAGATACTTCTCCAATAATTACTTTAACATTGGATGTACCGATGTCTAGACTTACATACATTTCACTGTTGTTCATTCTTTGGCACCTCCTTAACCCTTATCCAAACAGCTTTCTCATTTTCTTCAGCAATTTCAATTATTTAATTAGTATTTGTTCAGTAAAAGCTTAGATAATCAAAGTATTCAACAAGGAAGAGAGTTTCCCTTTTAAAAAAAATGTTTTTTTTCAATTTCCTCGTGATTTCGTCCATTTTTCAAGTAATATTCGTCTAATTACAGCGATGTTTCGGAAGAGTCTAACTCCAAATGCGAATACCGCCGCTAAGTATAAGTCTACACCAAGATGTACGCCTAGAAAAGCTAAACCCGCAGCCAATAATATATTAGAAAAGAAACCTGTCGCAAACACTTTATCATCAAATGTGTGTTGTAACTGAGCCCTGATTCCACCAAATAATGTGTCTAACGCTGCAAGCACAGCTATAGATAAGTAATTAGAATAGTCACTAGGTACTGTGATATTCGTTAATAGTCCTAAAAGGACACCTATCAACAATCCAAAAAACGGCAACCACATATTAGCTTTTCTCCTTTTCATTCTTCACTGGTTCCATATATTGAATTCGTAACGTTCCATCATATGCAGGTAAGACAATATCTGACGAAATGACAGAAGAAAGACTTAAATTTTCAATTGCGAAATCGTCCTTTGCCTGAGAAACCTCAAGGTGATTATGAAGTTTCTCTGCATTTTTAGCAATAACTTTAATGGTTAACGGTAACGGGGGAATTGGCTTAACGTTAACATACGTTTTTCCATTCACATCACGAATTGGTGTAGTCGATATAATCCGTTGATCTGCAATTGCAATTGCTTCAGCCTGATACATATTTAATTCATTAATTAAGCGAGTTAACAACTGTGGTGAAGGAGTTTCATATGATTGACCGTAGATTGACTCACTAAACAATGGTTCAATTGTTAAAATTACGCCTTCTCCTGTTTTTTCTGTCAAACCAATTTTCTCTTTTAACGATTCTTTTTGTTCCTTCAACGCAGCTTCTTGCGACCAAACTTGATTTTGGTCGTACTTTTGTAACACTTCGTCTACATTTAATATCTCATTACTTATTTTAGATTGTAGTTCTTGTTCTGCTTTCAAATCTGCACGTAACTCCCACATATCCCTCGTATCACGCACAACTGTTTCTTGATTCGTTTGAAACTGAATTGCCAGCATGAACCCGAGGACGACAGAAATTAGTGTGATTGTTATAACATTACGATTTCTCAATTGTCATCACCTTTTCTGTAAAAAAGTTCGAAAAGCTCGGGTATAGTCATATCGGATATACCATCATTGATACAATAGAACCTTCTATTGTACGTTGTTATTATGTTCGTCTTATGAATCTGAAAGCTGTCCTGATTGCCCAAGATGTGGTTCAAAAACAACTTCTTCTTTCTTTTCAATTCTCACTTCAACGTTATCACTTAACAACTGATCCTTTACCCCTTGATCTAAGTTCATAGATTCATACAGGTCATCAGGGTTGCCAATTGCAGTAACAACAAATGGAGCTGCATGTTCAATTCCGTCAACAGTAATCACAGGGCCTACACAAGCAATATAAGAGTTGTGAAACAATCGTTGTCCATTAATGGCAATCCCTTTTGCTCCAGAAGATAGTAGTTCATTAATCACTTTATGAACATGGCCATCATGAACAATATATTGATTAATATTTTCACCATCTTGTACATAAGATGCATCACGTAGCGTTACTTCTATCCCAGGTCCTGATACTTTTATATCTCCTGCGAACATCCTTAATTTCTCAACATCCTCTACTAAATTGAACAGACCTTTTTCTTTAGTCGCTAACTCTGATTCGATTTCGCGTACTTCTTCTTGTTTCTCAAAAAGTTCCTGTTGCAATTGTCTCGTACGTTCTTCTTGTTTAATTAGCTGTTCTCGATATTGATACTCCTTATCCCACTGATTTGCATTTGATTGTTGTTCTCCCTCGACATTCGTAAGCTGATACGAAAATGAAACGATAAAACCGATCATAAGTAGAGCGAAGGAAAGAACAGCATGTTTACCTTTCGTCTTCATCACTTGTTTCACCTTCTATGTCTTGTTCAATTTGATATGATTTAAAGTAAGCACCCACTTCTAAATGAATAACACCTTGCTGCTCTGGTTTTAAACGGCTAGCAATCGCTGGATATGCAGTCATTTTTTCTGCAAAATCACGAATTGTTACACTCACTTCACGTCCATCATTCATATAGAGTGTCACATGTAACGGATCAGACTCTGTGGGTGTATGGTGAATTTCAGAAATGTGATTTTGAATGCTAGGTGGAACTTTCCGAAGTTCTGCTGCCATCTCTTGTAGTGCTTCACTAGGTTCCCAATTCATCAAGATTGGTGCACCTGATGGGATATAAGCATCTTCTAGAGGAGCTAATACTTCCCCAGTTTCAAGGATAGGATGGAATTGTCCTTCATGTAATAAATATGCTGTACGTTGGTATTCCTCAATAAGAATTTTAACGGAATTAATGAACTGTTTGTCCACAATCGCTTTCTTTACCTCATCATGGTTCTCAATTAATGTGGATACTTTCCCCTTTTCAACTTTCCAAAAATTATCACTTGTTGATAGACCACTTAATGAGATGATCTGTTCAGTTGAAATGAACCTATTACCGCTAACTTCTATAGAAGAGACCTTGCTCAGCGGAGATTGAAAATATAAAATTATTGCAATTAAGACGAAAAAAAAAGTTATGTAAAAAACAAAACGGCGATTGGCACGTTTCTTTCGCTGTTGCTTCAGCTTTGGTATTCTATCTTCAATAGAGACAATTTTCCCCTTCGCCATTTTCATCCCCCGTACACGTCAAAATCACCTTTTACAAAAGATATGAATTATTTTTCTAAAAAATATATTAGTAAGTAACTAAAAGTACTTATCTTTCTTACATATGGTTTTCAGACGAGAGAAACGGCATTACAATATGCCGTTTCTTGTCTACTAATGAAAATATTATAGCATAATTTAACGTTCATTCTCACCGTGTTTCGCCAATAATTTCAACTTCTGTTTCCATTTTTACACTGTATGCTTCAAGGATAGTTCTTTGGATATAGGCGATAAGATCTAACACATCTTTAGCAGTAGCATCCCCAGTATTTACAATAAAATTACCGTGTAGATCTGATACTTGTGCTCCACCAATTTGATGCCCTTTCAAACCGGCATCTTCTACTAACTTTCCTGCATGATTCGGTAGTGGATTCCGAAAGATACTGCCTGCACATGGATAATTCCATGGCTGTGTATCTCTTCGATAGTCTTTATGCTTTTGCATTTCGGCCGTAACCTGTTCTTTGTCTCCTTCACTCAAACTAAGTACAGCTTCAACACAAATACCAGGTCGTGTTAATTGTAAAACCGACGTACGATAAGAGAATTCCATTTCTTCGTTTGTTAGCCATTCAGAACTGCCATCATTGAACACAATTCGAGCTTTTTTTAGAATCTTTGACATATCCGATCCGTGTGCACCAGCATTCATATAAACTGCGCCACCAACTGAACCAGGAATTCCTCCCGCAAACTCTAAGCCTGATAACCCTTCACGACTCAATACTGTTGCTAATTTAATGATTGGAAAACCTCCACCGACCGTAACTTCGGTACCAGTTTGTTCTAAGTGATCCATCCCTTTTCCTAACTTAATTACAACACCTTTAATACCTTCATCTAGAACAAGAAGGTTTGAGCCACGACCAATCACACGCCATGGCATCTTTTCTTGATGTAAGATACGTAATATTTCCTGTAATTCGTCAGCATCTTGTGGTTCTACAAAAACTTCTGCAGGGCCACCTATCTTCATTGTCGTATGTTTTGATAATGGCTCATTTTCTTTTACATCATTAATACCTGCTTTTTTGAGAAGTTCGACTATTTCTCTCATTTTCATCCTCCTCAGTGTTTTTTAATAAGTTCACTCATACATGTGTAAAGATTCATTGCTGCATTTGGCATCCCTAATTCTCGGGACTTTTCACTCATTTTAAAACGATAGTCTTTATCAAGCATTATCTTGTCAATATCTGCTAATAATTGCTCTGAATTTAAATCTTGTTCAAGGCGTAAAATTGCCGCATCATGATCACTTAAGGCACGCGCATTTTTTTCTTGGTGATTGTTTGTCACATATGGACTTGGAATTAATATACTTGGAAGACCAAGTGCAGTAATTTCTGCTAAAGTAGTAGCACCTGCACGTGCTACAATACAATCCATGCTACCGAGAATTTCTGGCATGTTATACACAAATGGCTTTATTACAACATTTTTTGGATTATTTGAAAGCTTGACTGCTTTCATAACTTCATCATAATGAACATCACCTGTTATATACAGAACTTGATAATCACGTTTTCCAACCTCATTGAGTGCCTTTAGAAACGCATCATTAATTGGACGAGCTCCCCTGCTTCCTCCTACAATCAATACGACTGGTTTATTAACGTCTAATCCAAGCTCTTTTTTGGCACGATCGTTGTGCTGAGAAGAGACTTCAGACGCCCGTGGATTCCCTGTTAACAATGTTTTCTGTTGAGGAAAAAATGATCCCGCCTCATTAAAAGATAAAGCTACTTTATCTACGTATCGACTTAGAAACTTATTTGTTAATCCAGGGACACTATTTTGCTCATGTACGACAGTAGGAATTTTCAGTTGAGTAGCAGCATACACTACAGGACCACATACATATCCACCTGTTCCAAGAACTACATCCGGCTGAAACTCTTTTAAATACTGACGGCTTTTCTTCGTACCACTAATAAAACGCATAACTGTTCTCACATTTTCAAAAGACAAGCTTCGTTTAAAACCAGAAATTTCAATTGTTTTAAAAGGAATGTCTTCTTTACCAATAATTCGAGATTCTAGACCTTTTTCTGTACCTATATATAATACTTCAGCGTGTTGATCATGTTTTTGTAATTCGCGGATAAATGCAAGTGCTGGATATATATGTCCACCTGTTCCTCCGCCACTCACTACGACCTTCATGGTAACCCTCCATTAGCAATATCTTTACGTTCATTTTAGTATACAATTTTCTTTCTATTGTTGTATCTACCCTAACTGAAATCATACTGATACACGATGAAAGAATACGAAACTACAATGAACGATCATTAATTCTTTATTAAAACTCAAAACGAGAGAAACCCTGTATACACAGGGTTTTTCAATACGATGCGATACACGCTTACTTAGTAAGCGTGTATCGCATAGGTTCATTAGAATAGAAAGAATACTATTTGTCAATATTTTCTTTCACATCTACGATATATTATTCAACTTATGTCTAGTTCGTGAAGAATTGACCACATACATTCGTGTTCACAAACGTGCATATCGACTAATATTTAACAGAATACCTACTGCCATAAGTATTAATGTTAACGATGATCCACCATAACTTAAAAATGGTAATGTGATTCCAGTAACAGGCATCAAACCTGTTACAACTCCGATGTTAATCATCACTTGGATCGCGATCATCGATACAATACCAACCGCCATAAATGCACCGAACAAGTCAGGTGCACCTAATGCAATACGTACTCCTCTCCACAACAGAACTCCGAACAGTAAGAGGACAAATGTCCCCCCAATAAAACCAAGCTCTTCAGCTAGAATCGCAAAGATGAAATCAGTTTGTGGTTCAGGCACATAGAAATACTTTTGTCTACTGTTACCTAAACCTAAACCAAGAAGTCCACCAGGTCCAATCGCATAAAGAGATTGGATAATTTGGAATCCACTCCCAAGTGGATCTTCCCAAGGATCTAGAAATGAAGTAATCCGTTTGATTCGATAAGGTGCTGACAAGATTAATCCAGCAAACCCAGCAACCCCCACTAGGCCAAGTGCAACGAAATGTGCAATTCTTGCGCCTGCGGTGTATATCATAACTACACAAGTTGCGACAAGCACTGTACCTGTACCAAGATCTGGTTGCAACATAATCATTCCAAATGCAAACATAACTAGACCTAATGAAGGCACAAGACCTTTCTTAAACGAAGTAATCTTCTTCTGATGTTCACTTAAATACTTAGCAAGGAATGCGATCATTGCAAGCTTCATAAATTCTGAAGGTTGAACTGAAAAAGCTCCTACACCAAGCCAACTTCTCGCTCCTCCTCGAACAAGTCCCACACCAGGAATAAGTACAATGACTAATAAGCCAAAACAAATTAATAATAGCAGCTTCGAATAATCACGCCATGTCCAATATTCAATGTTCATCATAAAAAACATCGCAAAGATACCTGCTCCAGCAAATAGTAGCTGCCGTTTAGCAAAGAAAAAACTATCATCAAACTTATACTCAGCCCATATAGCACTTGCACTATAAACCATAATCAAACCGATAGCGAGCAGCAATAACGTCGTTAACACCAATACATAATCTGGTGCTGTTCGTTTATGCAAAATGCAGACACCTCAAATCCTCCGCAATAGCAGAATTGGTCAAGCCCTCACTTTCAGTGTATGCACGCATTTTATAAACATGTCTCCACGCTCTTCAAACGTCTTAAATTGATCCCAACTTGCGCAAGCTGGAGACAATAGAATAACGTCTCCTTCATCAGACATACTGAAAGCTTCCTCGACGGCTTGTTCTAAATTATCGACATGTTCAGTATGTTTCATTCCTGCTTTGTCTGCCGCTTCAAGCAATTTTGATGCCGTCTCACCATATGTTACGATTCCCTTTACGTTTTTTAATGAAGGCACAAGTGCATCAAAATTATTTCCTCGATCCAAGCCGCCAGCAATTAATATCGTCTGCTCATGAAATGCAGCTAATGCTTTTTGCGCAGCAAGAATGTTCGTTGCTTTAGAATCGTTATAAAACTTCCGTCCCTTAACGGTATCTACATACTGCAAGCGGTGTTTAACTCCAGTAAAAGTTTCTAATACACGAGAGATGGCCTCATTTGTGACACCAATTGACTTCACCACTGCAACTGCAGCTAAAATATTCTCTAAACTATGTTGACCTGGTAAAACAATATCTACAATGTCAATAATTTTTTCATCGTTAAAATAAATAGCATTTTCTTTTACGAATGCACCCTCTTTCAGCTCTCGTATCGTAGAGAAGAGGCATTTTTTTGCTTTAATATTTGCAGCGGCTGACATAACTTCTTGATCATCCGCATTTATTACCGCAATATCTTCCTTGGTTTGAGACTTAAACAGCTCAGCCTTTGCAGTTATATAATTTTCCTTTGATCCATGGTAATCAAGATGTGCATCAAATATGTTTAATAAGACACTGATTGAAGGGCGAAATTTTTGAATTCCCATCAATTGAAAAGATGATAATTCTGTAACAAGCCACTCATCAGCTGAAGCATCTTGAGCTATTTCACATGCAACATTTCCTATATTTCCAGCTAATCTTGCAACCATACCTTCGCTTTTCAACATTTCATATATTAATGTTGTCGTCGTTGTCTTGCCATTACTACCTGTAATACCAATGATAGGTGCTTCACTAATCAAATACGCTAATTCTATCTCGGTTAAAATTGGAATATTTCGCTTCTTAGCATCTTGTAATAATGGTACATGATAAGGAATACCTGGGTTTTTGACGATGTAATCAAATCCACGATCTAATAATCCTTCTGGATGGCCTCCGCCTATGACTTCAATCCCCTGTGCTTCTAGATTTTTAACTTCTGAGTTGTTGGAGACATCTTGTTTATCATTAACGACAATTATTGCACCTAAACGACGTAAAAGCTTGGCAGCGGCGACACCGCTCTTTGCCAAGCCTAAAACAAGAACCTTCTTTTGTTGAAAAGTTGTAATTTCCTTCATGTTAGATCCACACCTCGATATAGATTCCTAGACATGCAAACAGCAGTCCTACGAACCAAAAAGTTACGACCACGCGCCATTCACTCCAACCAACTAATTCATAATGATGATGAAGTGGACTCATGCGAAAAACACGTTTCCCAGTCGTTTTAAATGAAATAACTTGAATAATAACGGATAACGTTTCAATGACAAAAACGCCACCAATAATAACGAGTAAAATTTCTAATTTTAATAAAATAGCAACGGTTGCGATTGCACCTCCCAGAGCAAGGGAACCTGTATCACCCATAAATACCTTTGCTGGATGAGCATTAAATACTAGAAATCCTAAGACCGCTCCAACGACCGCAATTGAAAAAACAGCAATTTCAAATTGACCTTGATACCATGCAAGAATTGAAAAAGCCCCAAACGAAATTGCCGCTGTACCAGCAAGCAAACCATCTAAACCATCTGTTAAGTTTACTGCGTTTGAACCACCGACTAGCATAACAATAATTAACAAGAAATATACAAAACCGATATCAAAACCAAAGTTTGTACCTGGTATTGTTATGTATGTAGAAAATGCAGTTCCTTTTAACACAACGTATACAATAATGGCGATAACCAATTGACCGAGCAATTTTTGCTTCGAAGTCAATCCGAGATTTCGTTTCATAACTACTTTTATATAATCATCTAAAAATCCTAATAATCCATATGAGAACGTAACAAAGATTAATAAATAAGTTTCCCACGTAATGGACATGTATCGTGCTGTCATAAGAATTGTCGATACAAGAATAGCGATTATGATCATAACGCCACCCATAGTTGGTGTTCCTGATTTCTTTTGATGTGATTTTGGTCCTTCATCACGTATACTTTGCCCAAATTTCAGGCGACGCAAAAATGGAATAATTATTGGTGAAAGCAGTGCTGCAATAAGAAATGAAATGACTAATGTAATGACAATTCCTGAAACGTCCACTGCTTACCCTCCCTTCGTTCTACTGTTTTAACTGTAATATTAATGTCTCAAGCTGAAGCTTACGAGAGCTTTTAAATAACATAATCGTTTCTTCATTCGCTAACTCATTTAACATACTTACGGCTTCATCTTTATTAGCATATGCATGTACTTTGATTTTTTTACGTTTTCTTTTACATTCATCTGCAATCCATGCTGCCTTTTCTCCAATTGTAATAACATGTGTGATAGATTCGTCAATTACACTGACAACGCTTCGATGAAGAGCTTCTTCTTCATCACCTAATTCAAACATGTCACCTAATACAACAACGTATTGTTCAAGCCCTTCAATTTCTTTTAATGTCTCAATAGCAGCCTTCATCGATGTAGGTGAGGCATTATAAGCATCATTAATGAGTGTGACTTCACTTTTACCTTGCTCCATTTCGAATCTCATTCCCGTTAAATCCACTTCCAGTAATCCTGCTTGAATATCTTCAACAGGAATTTCATAACGGGCTCCGAGTGAAATAACATAAGAAGCATTTTTTGCGTGATGTTTACCAATCGTTTTGATTTTATATTCCCCAAATGATCCCACACAAAAGCTCATTTCAGTCCCTGTAATTTCAACATTACTAATGAGAATGTCATTTTCTTCATTGAATCCACATGTAATTAGATCATTTTCTACAATGCGATTTGTTAATAGTGGTTCATCCCCGTCAATAACTACAACCCCATTAGGTTTTAAACCCTCTAAAATCTCTAGCTTCGCAGTTGCGATCCCTTCACGAGTCTTCAACTGTTCCAAATGTGAATCACCAATATTTGTTATAATTGCAACATCTGGCTCAGCTAAGTTACTTAAGAGTGAGATCTCTCCTAAGCCACTCATGCCCATTTCCAAAATAAGCACCTCTGTATCTTCAGGCAT